>DASTSD010000127.1:0-5616 GCA_035760845.1 Saccharimonadales bacterium (SeqCode)
CAATGGTTGTCGAGCCTGGCTGGCCTGGCTGGTTGGCGCTCGAGGTAATAAGCGGGCCTGTCTTTTCAAGAACCGTGCGGACATTCGGATCGGCGACGACGCGCATGGCAAGGTCGCCAAGTCCCTGGTGGAGATATACCCTGCCCTCAACAGGCAGGACGGCGCTAAGCGCGCCCGGCCACCACTGCGCTACTTTGGCAAGGGCGTCTTCAGGAACGCCGAGTTGTTTAAGCTGCTCGACGGAGGCTGCAATCAGCGTACCGGGCTTTCGCTTGCGGTGCTTGGCGGCGTATAGCTTTGTCGTCGCGGCCACGTCTTCGGCACGTGCCACGATACCATAGACCGTATCAGTTGGCATGACACCAACCTTGCCGGCGAGTAACAGCTGGATAGCCTCTTCCTGGGATACCATACGTTCGTTCATGAGTGTCTATGGTACCAGCCGACCACTGTTAATGCAAGTCGGTAGCAGGCTTGGTGTGCTCGGCGTAAAGGGCAAGGGCGGCTATAAACAGCCCGATGTCGCGGAACGTAATGGGCAAAAGCGCCGGATTGAGTACGACGATACCGCCAAGAAGCGCCGCCGAAAGGAGCGCTGCGTACCTTACGTACAGGCCGCTTAGCAGCCAAACCGAAAGTGCGATTTCAAAGACAGAAAACCCAGCCAGCAGCAGATCGTCCGGCACGAACCCGCGCATGAATTTTGGCATGTAGCCGATCCAGTCGTTGGGCGAAATGAACGATGAAATGGCGGCGTATAAAAACACCGACGCCAGCGCGATCCTTAGGATGAGTGAGACGTTCGAGCCTTTGACGAAAAATTTCATGCTACTTAATAACGATCGTGCCTGTATCGTTTGGGTTTAAGTGGTTGTGGTAGCCATACGTGCCCGTGGTAGTGACGGTAAAGGTGACGGTCTGGCCTGGCGCGACCGGACCGGCGTTGAGCTCCTCATCGTCAGTGTGAATAGGGTGCGGGTCGGAGTCGAACTGCATCTCGCTTGACGAAGTGTTCTTGATAGCGATGGTGTCGCCTGATTTTACCGTGATAGTACTGGGGCTGTAGCCGCTGTCCGAGTAGGTGATGGTCGCGGCGGCTTTTTTATTGGAGTCCTTTTTGCCTGAACCTGATTTGCCTGTATTTGAAGTCGATGGATTCGACGGCGCGCCGGCGTCTTTTTGTGTCATAGCGTAAGCGCCGATAGCTCCACCAACAACCACGACGATAGCGGCGATGATCCAAATGGTCTTTTTGTTCATGGCAGTTCCTTATGCTTTGGCTGGTTTTTTACGCTGTGGGTGCGTGACGGTCTCGTAGCGCGGCGCTGGATTCTTAGTAAAGACTTCGCGCACGACCATGCCGCTGCCCATGATCATGATGGCAACGAGGGTAATAAAGTTTACGACCGGGATCATAAGTAGCAGCGAGATAACGGCAACACCGGCCAGCATGGCGACGAACGGGTGGTGCGGCGCCGAGCGGGCAAGGATAAGTCGGCCGAGGTAGTAGCTGGCAAATACGCTACTCAGCAGCAGGACGACAGCCCAGATCAGCAGCAGTGCCAAACCGACCCATACGCCGACAAGCGTCATGAAACTGACCAAAATGACAGCTGGCGCGCCGATACAAGCGGCAAGGCCGATAAGGGCGGTCATGCCAGGCTGGGTGAGTGCCAGGTCGCTGAGTTCGCGCAGTTTGCGCGGGAAGACGGCGAGCGCTACGAAAGCAAGCGACAGGAGCGCAAAGAACGAGAAGATAGCGCCTGGAACAGGGTTGGGTGTTGGCCGCTCCGCGCCTTTTGGCGGGTCTTTCCGGGTAAGGGTACCGGCGACCTTAGCGTCCGACGATTTGTCAACGGAGTTGTGGCTGTAGTAAGTAATATCGCCGTTTACCTTGGCGCCCGAGCCAAGGCGCAGGTTTTCCGTGGTGGCTTGTACGTCTCCGCCGACCATGCCGCGAATAGCAACGAGCGAGCCGGCGGCATCAGCATCACGGCCAACGGTGCCGTCGACGGTCAGGGTGCTGCCGGCGAGCTGGACGTCTTTTGCTACGCTGGCGCCGTGTTCGATCTTGACGCTGCTACCAACCAGGCTGGCGTTGTGGCCGACACGGGCGTCGAGCGTTACGACCTGCCCGGCAGCACGGACGTCACCGGCGACGGTGCCGCGAATCTCCACGTTCATGCCGGCACAAATAACGTCGCCTTCCACTGTGGCGTTAACGGTAATATTTTGCCCGGCACAAAAGACGTCGCCTTTGACTGTGCCGTTAATCTCGACGTTCTTACCCGCAGCAAAAAGCGTCCGATCGAAAACTTCGTTTTTCTTGGTGATGACGGTGTCGCCGCTTTGAAAATTGCCGGCGTATGTCGTTCCGACAAGAGCGGACAAGGCGGCCGCCATGGCAAGTACCGACAGCATGATGAGCTTTGCTTTTTTCATGATCCCTCCGTTACCTAAATATAGTTTTAGTATACGCGCGTTGTAGATATTGTGACAAGAATGAGGGGCTAAAGTGCTAAAATGAGACTATGAAAGAGAAGGTTGTTCAGGGGGTACGCAAACTATTACCGGCTGGTGCGGTGCATGGGCTGGAGGAAGTCTACCGCCGCGGGCGCGTGCAGTTGGTAAGCGCCAAGTACGGCAATCCGGCGCGCAGCCTCAAGGTGATCGCGGTCACGGGGACAAATGGCAAGACGACAACCATCAACTACATCAACGAAGTGCTAAAAGAGGCGGGCCACACTACTGCTATGTTTAGTACGGCCGTTATCGAGGTAGCGGGCAAGCGCCACATTAACGACCTGAATGCCACCGTGGCGACGACCGAGCGCATGCAAGCGTTCTTCCGCGATGCCAAAAAAGCCAAAGTCGACTATGTCGTGCTCGAGGTAACCAGCCACTCGCTCGACCAGCACAAGCTTTCGACCGTGCCTATCGAAGTGGCGGTCATGACCAACCTCACCCAGGACCACCTGGACTACCACAAAACCATGGAACGCTACGCCGAGGCCAAGGGTAAACTTTTCGCCGGCCGGCCGAAGTTCATCGTGCTTAACCGTGACGACGAGTGGTTCGATTTCTTTAATAAATTCCAGGCCAGCCAGCAAAAAATCACTTACGGCGAACACGAAGAAGCCGAGGCGCGCATTGCCAAGTACAAACTCTACAAAAAGGGAAGTGAAGCTACGATTGTCATCGACCACCAGACCAAGCTGGAGCTGGCGACGGCGCTGCCGGGCAAGTTCAATATATATAACATGACGGCCGCCGCCGCGACGATGTACCTGCTGGGTATCAAGCTGACCGATATCGTCGAGGGAGTTGCCAATCTCGAAGGCGTGCCGGGGCGGTTTGAGCGCGTGGTCGAGGGTAAGGGATACGATGTGATAGTCGACTATGCCCACACGCCGGATGCCTTGCAAAAACTGCTCGAGGCGGCCAAATCTGTCACCAAAAACCGTGTCATTTTGGTGTTCGGGGCCACCGGTGACCGCGACAAGACCAAGCGGCCGATCATGGGTGAGATCGCGGCCAAATACGCCGATCGTATCATGCTGACCGACGAAGAAAGTTACAACGAAGATCCGCAGGCGATCCGCGACCAAGTGCGCGAAGGTATCGAGCGGAGCGGTGACACTGTGCGCATGACCGAGATCCCTGATAGGCGCGAGGCAATCGCCAAAGCGCTGTCTATCGCCATGAAAGGCGACACCGTGCTGATTACCGGCATGGGCCACGAGCAGTTCCGTATTGTTGGTGGCGAAAAACTGCCGTGGAACGACGGCAATGTCGTGCGCGAGATTTTAGCCAACGGCAAGTAGCCTAGTAATAGTTTTCGTGGTGGCGGTATGTGTAGATTCGGCGGACCAAGCGTTCGCCGATTTTCGTCCATAGCTTGTAAGTAAGCGGTTGCACGACGACGTCATACGCGCCTACGTAGTCGGTGACTTCTTTGTTGAAGCTGGTTTTGAACCGGCCAATACCGTAGTGTGGGTGGTCGGGGTTGTTGATCTGGTCGGAGGGCGGCGCACCGCAAAAGTCGTGTAGCTGCGAGCCGTTTTCTTTTGCCCATTTTATGACCTCCCACTGTAACAGGTGGCTTGCGCCATACGCGGTGCGCTCGCGAACGGAGGCGCCGTCTTTATAAGTGCTCTTTTTGCCAAGCACCAAAGCGTAAGCGCCGGCGACGGCCTTGCCCTCAAAGTACGCGAAGAATAGCTGCCCAAGGCCGGCTTTTTCGTAGCGCTGCCAGAATGTCTTGTAGTAATTATAACTACGTATAGCAAACGAGCCTTTGGCGGTGAGCGCCAGCAGGTCGTACATGGCGCGGCAGTTTTCGTCCGTAGCTTCAACACGCTGCACGGTCACTCCGTCGCGTTCGGCCCGGCGAATGGCGTGGCGGCCTTTTTGGTTGAGGCTAGCCAGCACCGCACTAAGATCCTGCGAGATATCCAGCGTCACGGTAGAGAAGTTCGGCTGGATAGGGCGGGTTTTTACGAGGCCAAGTTTTAATAAATCGGCGAGCGTCTCGTCTTTTTTGGTGAGTTCCGGCTCTACCTTGATGGCAAATACGCCGTTACTGCGGGCGAATGTTTTAAGTCCGGGCAGCAGCTCATCGAGTTCGCGTACGCTCGTAATTCCTGGACCTTTTGGCAGGTACCAAAGCTTATGAAACAAGAATCGCTTTTCCAGCGCCGTAATGGAAATATCATCCGCCACGATAAACCGCGGCGTCCAGCCGCCAAGTTTTTTTTGTTCGGCAAACTCACGCCCCTGAAAAATATTCCCGCCGTCGGGGTTACTCACGACACGGTCGTTCCAGTTTTTGATTTCGTCGGGGGTGGCAAAGCGAACAGTCATTACTCGTATTATACAAGACATACCGGAAGCTTTGACGACATAAGCAATTTAGGTATTATAAGTATAGTGAACGCGGAGGCGTGGAGCTGGGTATGAAAACCAAAATCATTGTAATTATCATAGGTGCGGTTATCGCACTGACCGGGGTAGGGGTATGGCTGGCCTTTAAAGGTGCCTCGCCATCGGCCCCTGCGCCTACGAAAACCAGTAGCGTCGCTGGCCCTGTTATCGCACTGAATATTCCGGACGAAAGCCTAAGGCTCGGGGCTGACGACCATAGTTTAGAGGTAGGAATCACCGGCGACCTTAGCGGCATCGTGCGGGTTGAGTATTTGATAGACGACGTGGTGAGCGCCAGTGTGATTGACCCGCCGTTTACCGCCACGATCGACGTGTCGCATCTTGAGCCTGGTGAGCACAGGCTGCGGGCGCAGGCGTACGATGGCGACGGCAATATCGGCAAAAGCGAGGTATTTACCTTTACCATAAAAGAAAGTGGCGAGGCCGAACCGGCGAACGACGAGTCGGAGCAAATCGTTGCGGGCAGTCAGCCATTTGGCAGTGCGCCATCGGGAGCGACGGTATCGACCAGTGGTTCGCACGGCACAGGCAGCAGTACCGGTGGTAATAACAATGGCAGCGGAAACGGAGGCGACAACGATGGCGGTGGCGACGATGATAACCCGCCGGTAGACACGACCCCGTGGCCCGACGCACCGCCCGTCTCTATTTGTACGACCCAGCCGTGGAATA
>DASTSD010000128.1:0-2173 GCA_035760845.1 Saccharimonadales bacterium (SeqCode)
GGCGGCGCAACTCATGGCTTGGCGGCCTGTTGTGGCCGTACCTGATATTGCAAGAATTCGGTTTATTCCTGTGGAGTATGCTTGGTTATGTCCGCCATACGGTCAAATGGAAAGGCCGTTCTGTCACGGCGCCTGTCGTACAGGTTAACCGTATCGAAATCGATAAATAAGTTTATTTAACTTTTTCTTCGACAGCTGGAATAGTGATGCTAAAGCTCGAGCCGTGGTTGAGGCGGCTCTTGAACTTGATGTGTGTGCCGAGCTTTTTGGCGAGTTTGGTGGCGACGTAGAGACCCAGGCCAGTGCCGCTGGTTTCGCGGGTGCGGTAATCCTCGGAACGGTAGAACTTGGTGAAGATCTTGGCCTGGTCGCTCTTGCTGATACCAATGCCGGTGTCCTTGACCTCAAAGGTAATCTTGTCGCCGTCGCGTTTGACGACCATGGTGATGCTTCCCTCACGGGTATACTTGATGGCGTTGGTCACGAAGTTCTGCAAAAGTTCCTTTAGGTAAAGGCGGCTGGTATTAACTTCACCCAGGCGCGTACCAAGGTCCAGGTTGAAGTGCAGCTTTTTGGCTTCGGCCTGCGGAGCGTATTCCTTGTAGAGATCGTCGATCAGGCCGCGAACTTCGATGGTTTCAGGGGCGTCGGCCACGCCGCGTTCTGCACGTGAGAGCGTACTGAGGTCGTTGACCATCTTGGACAGGTAAATGACTTGATCGTGGGCGGTATTGATAGCTTCCCGTAGTATGTCGGGCGCGATATCTTTGCGGCCCATCATCAGTTGGACGTTGCTGATCGTTCCCTCTGTAATGGTAATTGGCGTACGAAGCTCGTGGCTCACCACGCTAATGAATTCGTCGCGCTCTTCCTCGAGGCTTTTAGCCTTGGTGACGTCGCGAAGAATAATAATGTAGCCGTCGCGAGACTTAGCTTTTTTGCTGCGGCTGTAACTGCTGCGAATCGGCGAGTAGGTGACTTCAAGGCGGATGGTTTCGTCCTCGAGCGGCATGGTGAGATCGTCGCGGATAACCACGCTCGGTGCTTTTTGGAGCTCGTCGAACAGGCTGACCGGGGTCTTCCCCTCGCCGTACAGCGACAGGACTTCGTCGATATGGTGGCCGTTCAGGCTGACGTTGGTGTCGAGCAGGTTGAGGCTGGCAGCGTTGTAGACGCGTACGATGCCGTCTTCGTCGGTGCTGAGCACGGCGTCCGCGAGGTTATTGACGATGGTGAGGATGCGGTCGCGCTGGAGTGACTCGAGCGCTTTACTGCGTGACAGCTCGGCGCCGTCGATTTCTTGGATCCGGGCGATAGCAACGGCGGTGATGCCAACGATCAGTACAGCGGCAACCGTCAGCGCGTTGGAAAGCAGAATTTGCCCGTCGCTAACATGCAGCAAGCTGTCAATCTCGGCGGTCAACACAAAAACGAGAATACTTAGCCGGAGCCCTAACCCGGAGAAATACGCGTACGATGCCAAAAACAGCAGTACCCACGTAGCGATGAACGGCGTCGAAAAGCCGGAGACGAACAGTACGTATATGGCCGACAGTATATGGTATAGCGCAAAACGTACGCCGGCGCCTTTCCAGGTGACCGATGGGTATAAGAACTGTAGGAACGCTAAGATTACCCATGGTCCCATCAGCGAATAGAATACGATGTCACCTGCATAATGCGACGAATCGGCCAGCCCGTAGATAACAAGAATGCCGTACAGCAACAAAATAACAGGCATTACAAGCCCGGCAAACCGCATGACCTGTGCGGTTCTTTCGTTGACTACAGGCCCCCCTTTTCTCATAGTGTCCTCATTATACAAGTACGGCTTATGTTTTTAAATAGATGGCGTTTCTTTTTTGAGTTCACGGCGGTGTGCTTTGTAGTGCGGGTCGCCCTGCTCGACGGTTTCCCAAAACTCGGCGGAGTGGTTCATGTGGACGGTATGGCTGAGCTCGTGGACGAGCACGTAGTCAATCAGCTCGAACGGCAGTTTCATGAGGGCGATATTGAGGCTTATCGTACCGTTAGAACTGCAGCTCCCCCACCTGCCGCTGGCGTGCGAAAAACGGACCTTGCTGTAGCTGTAGCCGCCTTGTTTTGCTAGGTACGCCAGGCGTTTTGGCAAGTAGCTTTTTGCCTCGATACGCAGTGCCTCGATGACCGCGTC
>DASTSD010000129.1:0-5996 GCA_035760845.1 Saccharimonadales bacterium (SeqCode)
CGCCGGTTTCATGTGCGCAAGCGGAATGGTTTGCTCCTCAAAGTATGTGTCGTAGTTATCAAGTGGGTGCGCGCTAATATACAGGCCGAGCAGCTCGCGCTCCCATGTCAGCTGTTCTTTTTCGGTGTATTTGGTTGGCGCCGGCTGCAGTGTCATGGTCGACTGGATGCTCGACACGTCGCTCAGCCCGCCAAAAAGATCGGTCTGGCCGCTCAAGGCTTCTTTTTGCAGTTTGCTGGCGAATGCCTGGATGTTCTCGAGGTTATACAGCAGATCGGAGCGGTCACCGAATTCGTCAAACCCGCCAGACTTAATGAGCGACTCCCATGCCTTTTTGTTGAACTTGCTGACACTGACGCGCTTGGCAAAATCCTCGATGCTCGTGAACTTGCCTTCGCTTCGGGCGCGCAGGACTTCTTCGACAGCACCAACGCCCACGCCCTTGACCGCAGCCATGCCGAAACGGATTTCATTTTTGCCCGGCACAACGGCGAACTCAACGTACGAGTCGTTAACACTTGGCGAAAGCACCTTAAGTCCCATGTGCTTACATTCGCTGATTTCGATAGCCAAGCGCTCGATGTCGTCTTGGTCGCTGGTCATGACGGCAGCCATGAACGCATCTGGGTAGTGCGCCTTAAGGTAGGCTGTCCAGTACGCAATCAGCCCGTAACATGCGGCGTGCGACTTGTTGAAACAGTAGTTTGCGAACTCTTCCAGTTGGCTCCAGAACGTCTCGGCGACTTCTTTTTTGGCGCCACCGTGCTTTATCGCGCCCTCGACGAAGTCAACCTTCACCTTGCGCATGAGGTCAATCTTTTTCTTACCCACGGCCTTACGGAGCGTGTCCGCCTGGCCGCCGGTAAATCCGCACCATTCCTTTGAAATCTGCATGAACTGCTCCTGATACACTAGGATTCCGTAGGTGCTTTTAAGCGAGTTTTCCATGCCCTTGTCGAGGTACGTGATGGGCTCGAGGCCGTGCTTTCGCTTAATGAAGCTGTCAATGAACTGCATCGGACCCGGGCGGTACAGTGCCACCATAGCAATGATATCTTCGAACACGGTCGGTTTAAGGTCACGAAGATAGCGCTTCATGCCGGCAGATTCAAGCTGGAACACCCCGGTAGTATCGCCGCGCTGGAACAATTCATAGGTCTTTTCGTCGTCAAGTGGAATCTTCGAGAGGTCGATCTCGTCTTTATATACCTTCTTGATAATACGAAGCGCGTTATTGATGATGGTGAGGTTACTTAGACCCAAGAAGTCCATCTTCAGCAGGCCGAGCTCTTCTACCTCGCCCATTGGGAACTGGGTCGAGACGACGCCCTTTTGGGCCATTTCGAGCGGCAGGTATTTTACCAGATCATCAGGCGCAATCACGACACCACAGGCATGCACGCCATGCGAACGGATCGTTCCCTCAAGGCGAATGGCGTAGTCGAACACTTGTTTTGCGACAGGGTTAGTCTCGTATTCTTTTTTGAGATCAACGTCTTCTTTGACGCTGACTTTGAGTGGAATGTGACGACCCTGCGCGGGCGGCGGAATCATTTTGCTGAGGCGGTCGGCCTCGGAGTACGGCACCTGCAGCACGCGGGCGACGTCGCGAACCGCGGCACGAGCGGCCATCTTACCAAACGTCACGATATTCGACACGTGATCGGCGCCGTATTTGTCGGCACAGTACTGGATGACCTCGTCACGGCGCGTATCCTGGATGTCGACATCGATATCCGGCATGCTAATACGGTCGGGGTTCAGGAACCGCTCGAACAGCAGGCCGTACTTAAGCGGGTCGAGGTCGGTAATGTTCAGCGCATAGGCAATAATAGACCCGGCGGCCGATCCACGTCCCGGTCCAAAAATAATGCCTTTGGACTTACCCCAGTTAATAAAGTCCTGCACGATCAAAAAGTAGCCGTTATACCCCATGTTTTCGAGGACGCTCAGCTCCATATCGAGGCGCTCGAGCTGCTCCTCGGTCAGGAGCGGGCGAATATCCTCCGGCAACATTTCATTGGCTTTCTCTACCTCCACGCCGGCGTAGCGAACGGCCATTCCCCGGTAGACCAGCTTGTCGAGAAAGGTCTTTTCAGTCTCTCCCTCGGGTACGGGGAACGTCGGAATCAATATCCGGCCGAGCTCGATTTCTACGTTACATCGATCGGCAATCCGACGGGTGTTACGCACGGCCTCCGGGTGGGTCTTGCTCCAGCGGCTAATAATGTCTTTCGGATCCGTCACGTGAAGCTCGAAGTCCTTGAGGCTCATACGCTTTTCGTCCGACAGGAACGCGCCGGTACCAACACACAGCAAAATCTCGTGCGTGTCTTGGTCTTCGTGGCTCACGTAGTGCGCGTCACTCGTGACGACACACGGAATGTCCAGCTCTTCGGAGAGCTGCTCGAGGTAACCGTTGATCTTGACCTGGACGTCCCACTGGGCGGGCGCATCCGGGTGGCCGTGGTCTTGGAGCTCCAAGTAGTACCGATCGCCAAAAATACCCTTGTACCAAGTGGCGATGCGCTTGGCCTCTTCATAGTTATCGGCGCGCAGATTTTCACCAAGCTCGCCACCGGCGCAGCCCGAAAGGGCAATCAAACCTTCGTTGTATTGCTCAAGCAGATCGTGGTCGATCCTTGGCTTGTAATACATTCCCTCCAGGTTAGCCGTGGTCGAAAGCTGCATCAGGTTTTTAAAGCCGGTCTCGTTCATGGCTAGTAAAATAAGGTGGTAACGCGCCTTGTCCTTGGCCGGGTCACGGTCGAACCGTGTACGGGCGGCCACGTAGGTTTCCATGCCAAAAATCGGCTTGATACCCGCCGCTGTCGCTGCCTTGTAAAACTCAATCGAGCCCGACATCGTACCATGGTCGGTAATGGCGCATGCTTCCATGCCCATCTCCTTGATGTTATCGACGAGCTCACCAACCTTCGTCAGGCCGTCCAGCAAACTATGGTGCGTGTGATTGTGCAGGTGAACATAATCAGACACATTCAGTTGTGCCGTTTGCGCCGGTTTTTCTTTTACAGCCTCCCCCATACTATTCTTATTATAGCAATTCCTGCCTCTGCATTAGCGGTTTTGTTTACAACGTCCGTTTATTTTTTCTGGGTGTTCTCGATATTGTTCTGGAGCTTTTCTACCGAATTACCGATTCCGGGAATATCGACGAAAAAGCCCATCAGCCATATTACCAGTGCAATAATGACCGTACCGCCAATGACACTCCCCAGCCCAAAAAATATCCCGCGGATGAAGTTCATTTTGTAGATTTCGCCGCGGCTGCGGTTAAAATCGTAAAACAGATCCTCAAGTAGCGCTTGCCGGGCACCCCGCTCGTTGCCCTTCTTAATCTCTGCTGCGGCCTTCTTGGCGATGTTTCTTTCGGTCATGATTCCCCTCCAAAATAGAATGACACACTACGCTCCAGTGTGTCATTCTTGCGGCTTGTAATCAAGTGATTATTTGTCTTCGTTAAAACCCTTGCGCGCGCCTTCGACAGCACGTTCGCCGCGCTCTTTGAGTTCTGTCGCCTTTTCTTTGAGGCCATCGACCGTATCAGCCGAGCGCTCCTTCATTTCACTGGCACGCTTAGCGGCCTCGCCCTTGAGCTCGCCAGCCTTTTCTTTGATATCGGCGCGTGTCTGCTTGCCTGATTTTGGTGCGGTCAAAAGCCCGGCGACAATACCGGCTGCCGCCCCGATTACTGCTCCTAGTGCGAATTTACCCTTTGACATCGAATCCTCCTTATTTTTTAGCTTTCTTAAAATGCTTGCTGATCGTCCGCAGCAGCAGTGCCGGCGAGACGATCTTGCCCACTCCGCCTACCGCCTTTTCGATATGCTCGGCCGTCCGCTGGGCGGATTCGGTAACGGTCCTGATCTGGCGCGTTACCTTAATGAGCATGACCGTCAGGACGATAGCGAGCAGCAAGAATATTGCTAAGAACAGTGAAAGAATGACAACGAGGACTTGAGCCCAATCCATACGAACCTTTCGTTAGGTGCTATCTATTACTACCTTAGCACACTACCGTTTGATCATGCGAACGATCCAAAGGAGCACGACGGCGCCAAGGACCGCGACGATAAAGCTATAAAGGTTGAAGCCGTTGACACCGCTACCGCCCATCAGTTCGACGATACCACCGCCAACCACACCGCCGATAATACCGACGAGTATGTTCTTGAGGAGGCCACCCTCTTCTTTCATCAGCATGCTGGCAACCCAACCTGCTAAACCACCTAGTATGACCCATCCAATCCAGTTCATAGAACCCTCCTTTTGGATTAGTTACTGTACTTCCATTATACCCCGAATTCAAAAACGCCGCGTCATTTGCGGCGTTTTTAGGCAGGCTTACCCCTGTAAATTACTTGCCCGATTCGTCCAGGATCTTGCGGATATCGCCGGCGTAGTCTTCGTTGTCGAGCACGTAGCGCAGGTGGGCGAGGAAGTAGTTCTTTGGGTCGCCCGTGGTTACCCAGCGGCCTTCGGTCGGCACGACGTAGACGTCGCCGCTATTCGCCATCTTAGTGATAGCATCGACCGTCCAAAGCTCGTCGTCCAGGCCAATGTTAGCTGGATTGAGGTGTTCGAACACCTCTGGTGTCAAAAGGTAGCGGCCGTATGATGCCAATGATGACGGTGCCTGGCCGACGGCTGGCTTTTCAACGATGTAGTCAAGCTTGGAACCTTCTTTAAGCTGGAAGATGCCGTATTTGTTAACCTGCGATGGGTCAACTTCTTGGGCGGCAACGATAGCTTTTGCATCTGGGTACTTGTCAAACTCGTCAAGCAAGCTCTTGGCATCGCTCGCACCGAATACGACGTCGTCACTGTAAAGCACGAGGAATGCCTCGTCATCAGCAATGTAATCCTTGGCGCTAACGATCGGCGAACCGTTCCCGTATGGTAGCGTTTGGTCCTGCTCAATAATATTGATCTTTGGCAGGTCCAGTACGTGGCGCACGACGTCGTAGCGTTCACCCTTGCCCTGCTTGGTCAGCTGTGCATGGATGTGGCGGACACTATTGTAGAAGTAATCTTCGTAAATCGGCTTGCCCTCTGGAGTAGCAACGATAATGATCTCTTGGATCCCGGCCTGCACACACTCCTCGACGACCAGTTGCATGATCGGGCAGCTGCCAAGCGGCAGCATGGCCTTTGGAATAGTCTTGGTAATCGGCAGGTAACGGCTGGCGAACCCAGCGTCGGTAATAATAGCTTTGGTTGGACGTTTCATGTACGTTTCTCCTTACGGTAGTTTTTCATCTATCTGGAAATGCGGCGTGCGGCATCATCCGCTGCGAGCCTGCGCCGCCGAACGCAGTTTCTCGAGTATACCACTATATGCCTCTTCGGTAATAGGCACAGAGGTATCTACGCGGACACATTCGCCAAGGCCTAGCTGCTGATAATTAGCGCCGTTCGTCGTCGCCACGGCGTCAAGATGCGCCGGATGGCGCGAACCGTCCTGAAAACGCGTCGCGACGCGCTCCTTACGCGTTTCTTCGTTCAGCTCACAGAATATCTCAAAGTATTCGGCGCCAGTCTCACTTAGGATGGCACCGATGTTTTTGCGTGAGAATTCAGTATGAAACGCCCCTTCGATAATGATAGAATGGCCGTTTTGCAGGAATGTCCGCGCAAAGGCGTAGAGCATCTCGAACGACGCCATGCCTTGCAGGCGCGAGTATTCCCTGTCGGCCTGCGGCAGGTGGTCGAACAATAGCTCTTTGATATCGTCCTTGCCGAGCAGCGGCAGCGACACGTCTTGCCTAAGACGACGTGCAAGCGTCGACTTACCCGACCCCGGTGCGCCCTGAATCACCACCAACAGCGGCGAAGCCATGCTAGTTGAGCCGCTCCCTGATCAGCTTTTGCGCAAGTGCAGGGTTTGCCTTGCCTTGTGATTTTTTCATGATTTGGCCGACCAAAAAGCCGATTGCTTTGTCTTTACCCTCTTTGATATCGGCGATAGACTTGGC
>DASTSD010000130.1:0-8761 GCA_035760845.1 Saccharimonadales bacterium (SeqCode)
TCAAACCGCACGAGCGCGGTGGAGTTATGGGGCTCTTTGGTGCGCTGGCCGGTATTGCTGCCTCGCTCGGCCCGGTCATTGGCGGCCTTTTGATCCACGCCAATATTGCCGGCCTCGACTGGCGTCCGATCTTCCTGATCAACATTCCAGTAGGTATCTTCGCCCTGATCGCCGCTTACAAGTACTTACCAGAGGGCAAGTCGCCACACCCGCTCAAGCTCGACCTTTGGGGTACGTTCATCGTCGTACTCGCTTTGTTCCTGCTTGTCTTCCCGCTTATCCAGGGCCGCGAACTAGGCTGGCCAGTATGGACCTTCTACATGATGGCCGCCGCGCTGCCGGTGTTCCTGCTGTTTGGCTGGTGGCAAAAAAAGAAAGAGCAAAAAGACCATTCACCGCTCGTCACGCCATCACTCCTCAAGGTTAAAACATTCGTCACCGGGCTTATCGTCAACCTGGTATTCCAAGGTGCGATGATCGGCTTTTTCCTGCCGTTCACATTGCTCATCCAGATCGGCCTTGGGTTTGACGTTATTACCGCCGCCCTTACGGGAATCCCAACTGCCGTTGGTATTTCGCTCTCGATCGGCCTGTTCGGCCAAAAGCTCATTCCTAAGCTTGGCCGTTACGCGCTTAGCCTGGGTACTGTCGTCATGTCAATCGGCCTCATCATGACATACCTGTTCGTCAAGAACACCGGCGTTGACACCACGCCGTGGGAATTCGTTCCCGGCCTGCTGATTACCGGTATGGGCATGGGACTGGTCATGGCACCAATCTTTGCCGTCGTCCTGACTGATGTCGATGCCAAGCACGCCGGTTCGGCCTCGGGCGTCTTAAACGCTATCCAGCAGCTTGGTGCCGCCATTGGTATCGCCGCTATCGGCCTGGTGTTCTTCGGCCAGCTGACTCACCATTCCGACGCGAGTTTCACGTCGGTCGAGCCGAGTATCCGTGCCGAGCTTTCAAAAGCACAGGTTCCCGCCGAGACACAGGCTGCTATCGTCAGCAGCGTGCGGACATGCTACAACGACCGCGCCTCGCAGACCGATGCCAGCGTGACGCCTGAGAGCTGCCGCAAGTTCGAATCGGGACCAAAAACACCCGAGACCGAAAAACTCGCCGGCATCATAAAGACGGCCGTCAAAAAGGCAAACACCGAGAACTTTATCAACGCCTTTAAGTTCGCTGTCATTTACGAGGTGTCGCTCGCAGCCGTGACGTTCGTTCTCAGTTTCCTGCTGCCACGGCATATCCGCCCAGAGGCAATGGAACACGCAGCCTAAGCCTGCAAAATAAAATAGAGCCCGCACTCAGGGCTCTATTTTATTTTGCTTTTCGTTCTTTTGAACTCGTCAGCATGACCATACAGTCATGAAAGCAGTTCCGATGTGTCCGGAGCGCGCAGGGTGCGCGAGAGCCGACGAGTCGTCGGCACCGCGCACCCGCGCTCAGGATGAGCTGTCAGCGGCGGTTGCGCCACCAGCGAACCCCCAGGCCCGCGGTGAGCACCGCCACCAGGACGCCGCCTCCGGCATAGGCCAGCCGCCGCTTGCGCTCGGCCGCCGTCAGCTCGGTGTTGGCGTCGCGGTTGCGGAGCCGGTGGAGCAGACCCCCACCGAAGCCCTGGCGACCGTCGCTTCCGGCGGCCTCCTCGGCACCATCAGCAGCCACCTCGGGCTCCTCGACGGCTCCGCTCTTACCCACGGTCTCGCTCATGCGAGTTCCTCCTAGATCGTTCCGACACATCGGATACGGTTTTTGACCGTTTCCATAATATACATGATTTTTTACAACAGGTCAATAAGAGGTTACGCAAGAACTGATGCTTTTTCGCGGCATATGTCAGTATGATAGAGCAGTTCGGGCTTTTGCTTGCAGTTCAGGCAAATGAGAACAAGGTCGTTACAGTTCGCGTAGGCGCAGTTCTCGTAGTTGTTGGTCGGGCCGTCGCAGTGAACGCAGCGGCCAACGACAGCCGCATGATCACTGAACTCCACCTTCATGCGGTCGTCGAATACGTGCAGGCTGCCTTCCCAAAGGCCGTCATCACCATACGTTTCACCGTACTTTACGATTCCGCCGTCGATTTGGTAAACCTCTTTAAAACCGCGGTTTTTCATGAGGCTCGAGAGAATTTCACAGCGGATACCGCCGGTGCAGTATGTAACAATTGGCTTGTCCTTTATATCGTCGTACTTTCCGCTCTCAAGCTCCTTAATAAAGTCGCGGCTTGTGCGGGTATCTGGCACGACGGCGTTTTTGAACTTGCCGATCTTTGCTTCGTAGGCGTTGCGGCCATCAAAAAACACCACGTCGTCACCGCGCTCTTCTACGAGTTTATTAACCTCTTTTGGCTTAAGGTGCACGCCGCCATTCACCACGCCGTTTTCGTCGACCTTTAGTTCATCCGCCGCGTCAAACGCGACGATTTCTTTTTTAGCCTTGACGCTCATGCGCGGAAAATCTTCTCGTCCGCCGTCGCTCCACTTAAAAACAGTGCCTTTAAAGCCCGGGAATTCCTTGGTCGCCTTAATGTATTTTTTAAGGTCTTCCATTTCACCACCGACCGTACCGTTCAGCCCGTGCTCCGAAATAAGAATCCGACCGCGCAGGTCCAGGCTGTCGCAGAGCGTCTTTTGCCATAGGCGCATCGTTTCGACGTCCTTGATAGGAGTGAATTTATAGTACAATAAAATCTTTTGCATTATTTGCCATTATACCGCAGGATCGCCCTCACCTCAAGAAGATGGCATAATTTACCCTTTACACCCAAGCTGGATATACGGTATAGTAGAAAATACTATGATCACCATATGAGTAGGTGATCCTCTATTCGTTCACGTTCGGCCGCTCCGAACCACTAGCGAGACTTGTGTAATTAAAAACTTAAAAAGGAAAACCAATGCAAAGGAACATTTTTTCTCTCTTCTGGCGAACTGCCATGAAATACCCCGTGCGGACATGGCTGACCATGTCAGGCGCGGCATTTACTAATATTGTTGGCGGGTTCGTCGGCCCGTACATCATCGCGATCATCCTCGAAAAGCTCCAGTCGGGCTCTATTACGCTCGCTTCGGTCAGCGGGCTGATCGTCATCTACGTCATCACCCAGGTGTACGGCCAGATTATTGGCTGGCGAATTAACCTGTACTTCGCCTGGACCATGGAAGTGGCCGGCCAGCGTGATCTGTACCAGCGCATCTTTTCGGCACTCACCAAACAAAGCCTCGGCTTTCACTCCGACCGTTTTGGCGGCGCGCTCGTGTCACAGACCACCAAGCTGATTGGTGCGTTCGAACGGTTTTGGGATACGATCATCTTTCAGCTGATTCCGTCGGTCGCCAGCATCGTCGGCGCGACGGTTATTTTGGCGTTCATCTTTTGGCAATATGCAGTACTCCTATTCGTACTGTCGATCGTATTCGTCATTACCGTGTTCTTCGGTTCGCGGTTCCTTGCCAAGCGCAACAAAGAGGAGGCGCAGGCCAGCACCGCCGCGAACGCTTACGTGGCCGACGCGGTCAGCAACGTCATGGCTATCAAATCGCATGGCCGCGAGGAGTTCGAGTATAACGAACTCACCAAGAAGGCCGAGACTTGGCGCGATAAAAGCCTGGCTAACATGCGTGGGTTCCTTGGTGTCAGCACCGGCTACTCAGGCATTATTGCCATGCTCAACACCGTGGCGCTAGTCGGCGCTATTTGGGCGTCGGAACACAACGTCATCTCCATCGGTGTCGTCTACCTGGCTGTCACCTACACCTTTACCGTTGCCCGCCAACTTTGGGAAATGAACAGCATTATGCGCAACTACAACCGCATCATGGGCGACGCGCACGACATGACCGAAATCCTGTCACTTACCCCTTCGGTCACCGACAAAAGCGACAAAAAGCTCGCGGTCAAAGACGGCGAAATCAGCTTTAACAACGTCGACTTTGCCCACGCCGACAGTAACGAATCGCTTTTTAACGGCTTCTCGCTCAAGGTGGAGAGCGGCGAGCGCATCGGCCTGGTCGGCCACTCGGGTTCTGGCAAAACGACCCTGACACGCCTGCTGCTACGCTTCTCGGACATCGACGGCGGAAGCATTACGATCGACGGCCAAGATATCGCCGAGGTCACCCAGCAGTCACTGCGCGAAAGCATCGCATATGTTCCGCAGGAGCCGATGCTCTTCCACCGCAGCCTGTTCGAAAACATCGCCTACGGAAAACCGGACGCTACATTGGACGAAGTCCGCGACGCCGCAGCCAAGGCCAACGCACTTGAGTTCATCGAAAAGCTGCCACAAGGTTTTGAAACGACCGTCGGTGAACGCGGCGTCAAGCTGAGCGGTGGCCAACGCCAACGTATCGCGATTGCGCGCGCCATTCTTAAGGACGCACCGATCCTCGTGCTCGACGAGGCGACTTCGGCGCTCGACAGCGAAAGCGAAAAGCTCATCCAAGACGCGCTCACCAAGCTCATGAAGGGACGCACCAGCATCGTGGTCGCCCACCGGCTTTCGACCATCTCCAAGCTCGACCGAATCGTCGTGCTCGAGAACGGTGAGATTACCGAACAAGGCAGTCACCAGCAACTTCTCGGCAAAAAGGGTACGTACGCCAAACTTTGGGCGCACCAATCGGGCGGGTTCATCGAGGAATAGCCATGGCCAAAGTTTTTAACCGCGCTGACACTAAAACCGCCAAACGGACCCTGGATATTTTCCGCCAGGAAATCCTCAAAGAAAAACGCCGGGTAATCATGTACGGTATCCTCATTCCGATCAACCGGCTGATGTATATCGTGTTGCTGCCGTTTTTGTTCAGCCTTATCGTGCAGTCGCTCATCGTTAATCCGCACGACTGGCAACACCCGGCGTTCCTGCTGGCTATTGCGGTTGGCGTTTCACTCGTCGCGCTCGTGACGGCACAAACCGGTTTTACGAGCCTGTTCCACCACGAAGAACGAATGCGCACCACCCTCATGGAAAAGGCTATGCGCCACCTGACGCTCCACAGCGACCAGTTTTTTGCCAACCGCAAAATCGGTGCGCTGGCCGGCGACGTCAGCACGTTCAGCGGCGCGATCGTATCGTTCCTGGACATCGTGTTCCTACAGGCCAGTGGTATTATCGTTAACTTTATTGCCAGCCTGACGATCATCGCGTTCATGTCGCCGGTACTACTACTGCCTCTCGGCCTTGCGACAATCATACTGATCATCCTAAGCGTACGGGCAGTCACGGCGCGCGGTCCTATTCGCCACAAGCGCAAAACCCTGATGTCGCAGCTTAACGGCACTATCGCCGATATCCTTGGCAACCAGCAGATCGTGCGCTACTTTGCCACGCATCACAATGAAGTCCAGCGCGTCGCCACCGACCGTAAAGAAATCGAGAAAATCATCTTCAAAGAGATCGACATATTCCAGCGTGAGACACTTGCCCGCCAGGCAGCCCTCTTTACCCTGCAGCTTGTTACCATCGGTACCTGTATCTGGCTGGCAACGACCGGCAATGTCACCATTGCCGCGCTGGTGTTTGCCATCACCTACCTTGGCCGATTGACGGGTTCGCTATTCGAGATCACGCCGATCATTCGTGGCATGGAGCAAGTGTTCATCGATGCCGCCAACGTGACCGATATTTTGACCGAGGAGCCCGAGGTCATTGACCGTCCGAACGCACCCGATCTCACCGTTAAAAAAGGCCGCGTCGACTTTACGAATGTCACGTTCCGCTACGCCGACAGTAACGACGCCACGACTATCAGCAACCTGACACTCGCGATCAAGCCGGGAGAACGCATCGGCCTCGCCGGCCATTCGGGTGGCGGCAAAACGACGCTCACTAAGCTGCTGCTACGCTTTGCCGACGTAACGAGCGGCAGCATAGCCATCGACGGCCAAAATATCTCCGAAGTCACCCAGGACAGCCTGCGTTCGGCGATTGCTTATGTTCCGCAAGAACCGTACCTGTTCCACCGCAGCCTGCGCGACAATATTGCCTACGCCCGCCCTGACGCAACAGATGAAGACGTCTTGCAAGCAATCAAACGTGCCAATGCCTACGAGTTCGTCAAGGAACTGCCCGACGGCCTGGATACCATCGTTGGTGAGCGCGGCGTCAAACTGAGCGGTGGTCAGCGCCAACGTATCGCGATTGCCCGGGCAATCCTAAAAGACGCGCCGATTCTTATTCTCGACGAAGCAACCTCGGCGCTCGACAGTGAAAGCGAGAAGCTGATTCAGGGCGCGCTTGAAAAGCTCATGAAAGGCCGCACAAGCATCGTCGTGGCACACCGCTTGTCTACTATCTCCAAACTGGACCGTATCGTCGTGCTAAAGGGCGGCAAAATCACCGAAGAAGGCTCGCACGACGAACTCCTGAAGCGAAAAGGCATTTACGCCAAGCTTTGGGCGCACCAATCGGGCGGGTTCATAGAAGAATAAAGCATAGCAAGAACCCCTCAGCTTGCTACGTCAAATAGCTGCAGCCCAAGGATAAAGCGACGTCGGGACCCGATTTTATCCTTGGCGCGAAGCCATTTGCCGTAGCAACGTTGAGGGGCTAGATGCTTAAAAACAATTACTTGTTCGCGTCGACGTTCGCCTGCTTCGGCTCGTCCTGCTGTTTGCCGCCTGGGCGAGATTCTTCCGCCTGGCTATCCTGCGCCGTGTCTCCGCCGTTCTCGGCAGTCACTTCAGCTTCGCTCTCCGCTTCACCACCAGCCAATTCGTTGGCTGCCTGGAGCGCGCTTGGCTCGTAAACGTTGGCTACGACCAAGCTGAGATCCTGCTCGGCATCGGCAAATTCAACGCCCTCAGGCAGGGTGATATCAGCGAGCGTCAGCTTGTCGTCGGTCGTCTCTAGGCTGGCCACCGGCACCTCAAGGGATTCTGGCAAGTTAGCCGGGCGCGCCTTGATCTCGGTGTGTTCAAGCGCCTGCAAAATAACCAGTCCTGCCTTTTCAGCCGGGCTTTCGCCCATGCCCGTCAGGACAATCGGAACCTCAGTGACGATAGATTCGTTCTGCTTGATCGTATGGAACGCCACGTGACGCAGCGAACGCTTGATGGGGTGGATATCGATACTCTTGATGATAGCGAGCTTCTTTTTGCCGTCGATCACAAGATGAACCGGCGAGTGCTTGCCTGCCGCGTGGGCGACCTTGGTGGTCTCGACCAGCGGAGACTGGGTGGCAATAGGCTCGGCCTTGCCGCCGTAAACGACGCTCGGGACCATACCCTCCCGGCGTAGCGCCGCCGCCTTCTTGCCCGTCATAGTACGCTCATTAAGTTTCAATGAAATATCGTTCATTTTCCCTCCATTCGTGTAGTCTTATTATACCATTTATGGCCACCGTGCTAAAATAAGACGAGCATGATTCCTGGATTTGATCTCAACACATTCGTTACTACTACTAGCGCCGTGGCTGTCATAGCCGTTATCGCGGCAATCGTTTTTGCCGAGTCGGGCCTCCTGATCGGTTTTTTCCTCCCCGGCGACACACTGTTGTTTACCGCCGGATTTTTGATCAGTGCAGGCAAACTGCAGTTTGATATCTTGTGGTTTATCGCCATCGTCTTCGCAGCCGCCGTGCTCGGTGACGGTGTCGGCTACCTGTTCGGAAAGCGCGTGGGACGCCGCATTTTCAACCGGCCAAACTCGCGGCTCTTCCGCAAAGAAAATCTCGACCGCGCCGAGCAATTCTACGAAAAATATGGTGCCGTCACTATCATTATTGCGCGCTTTGTGCCTATGATCCGCACCTTTGCCCCGATCGTGGCCGGCGTTGGCAAAATGTCGTACCGCAAGTTTGTCACCTATAACATCGTAGGTGCTATTTTGTGGGCCGGCGGTATCAGCTACCTTGGCTACTACCTTGGTGATTTTCTTCACCAAATGGGCATCGAGATTGACACTATAATCCTGCCAATCATGGCCGTCATCGTTGTCGTCTCTATTCTTTCGCCGCTACTGCACAACGTCGACTTCAAGCGCGTATGGGCTGGCACGAAAAAACAGCTAAGCACTGTTTTTCGTAAAAAGAGTTAGCTAAGCAGCGCTCTTACGCGCGCGAGCACATCGGCATAGTCGTACGTCTGGTCAAGCTCGATATCGGCTTTCACTTTTTGTTTGGAATTTTCGAACTGCTCGAAAAAAATATCCAGGTTTGCCACCCTTCCAAAGTCTCCTTCGGGGCGCATAGCAATCCGCTCTTCTATGACGTCGCGCAGAATATTCAGCCGTATGATAACCGGCCGCGCCTCGTGTTCCCGCGTGTGATCAAAAAACAGCGGCCATGACCTGTCCAAACTGGCGTCAATCACGACGAGCTTGTTAGCATCATGGCTCATAATAGCATCCATAACAATGCGGCTGATAGACGACACTGTCAGTTTCTGAAGATCGTAATCGTGACGACGCGCCAGCTCCCGGATATCATCGTGGCGGATATACTGTGCCTTTAAGTCACGAGCCAGCTGGCGTGCCAGCGTGGTCTTGCCGCTGCCCGGCACGCCGCTAAAGATAATACACGCCGCCGCTTGTGGCAGTTCGCGGTTTTTCATCGCCGTCAGGTACTCCGCTGCGAGCTGCTGGTGTACTTCGTCGATGTTCATAGCCTAGAGCAGGTCTTTGAGGTATTTGCCTGTAAACGAAGCTGGCGTCTTGGTGATCTCCTCTGGCGTACCTTCGGCAACGACAGTACCGCCACCAAGCCCGCCCTCTGGACCCATGTCAATCACGTGATCGGCCGACTTAATAACA
>DASTSD010000131.1:0-8700 GCA_035760845.1 Saccharimonadales bacterium (SeqCode)
GGTACATGCGCTCACACATTTCGGCCCAGTCCTGGGCATCGGTGCCGCCAACGCCGGCGGTTATGCGCAAAATTGCATTGTGGTCGTCGTACTCGCCGTTAAACAGCAGCTCTTTTTTGCGCTCGGCAAACTCTTTTTCAAGCGCCGCCACCTGGCCTTCAAACTCAGCAAGCAGACTGTCATCGCCAAGATCCATCAGCTCCTGCATGTCGGCGGTTTGTGCTTTGAGCGTCTGCCATGGCTCGACCATTTGGCGCAGCGCGGCTACTTGCTTGCTTTTTTCCTGCGCGTATGCGGGATTATTCCAGATTTCAGGCGCGGCAAGCTCCCCCTCAAGCTGTTCGAGCTGGTGGGCCTTGTCATCAACCGCCAGTCGGTCGTAGGCATCAGAAATTTCGGTCTTTAGGCTGTCCAGCCGTTTTCTTAGAGGTTGCATTACCTACTATTGTATCATTTTACGAGCCCACTCCTGTGAGTCGTATTCCTGCTGGTAGTCGAAGTCCGATTCGGGAACGTCGAACGACAGCTTGCCGTAGCCGCCGCGCTTCTCGGCCATATGGTATGCCAGGCGCAGCTCGCCCGTTTCACCCACGCACTCGAACGGCTTCATAACGCCGTCGATGCCAAGCAGGCCTTTGAATGTATCTTGCAGTAGCGGTTTTTCAAACAAATCCTGCCCGCCAAACAGGCCTTTTAGCTCCTCGGGTGGCAGGAACGGCGCAAACAGTAAGAATGAGTTGGCGCATTTTGGACACTCGCCGCACCACTTGAGTTCGGTATTGTCGTTGCCCTGCATGTAGTTTGCGACGTTGCACGAGCTGAACTCGTAGCCGTAGCGCTCCCAGGCGTGCGTGGCAAACAGCTCGGCGATCTTGAGCTCGGTAAAACCTCGCAGCGGCGAGCCGACCTGCATATCGGGCGAAACATAGCGGCGGACATATTCGGCAAAGGCCTGTTCGGCCGGCCATGTCTTGGACCACTGGTGGTTGATTGGCAGGTCGCCGATCCATTCGTGCGGCTCCTCACCCTCGTGCCCCACCGACAAGACGACCGTCTTGGCGCCACCAAGCACCGCGTCGATCAGCGCGAACGACGTCACGATGTACGTGATCGGCACGTGGCCGTTCAGCCCGCCCTGCTCTTTGGCTTTTTTGAGCGCTTCGATATCGATGAACCGCTCGGCTGTAATCAGCGGACGGCCGATCATCTCAAGCACCATCGGGTAGTGCGACGAGCTGCCGATATACCACGAGGTAAACGGCACGTCGTTCTTGCCAAGCAACGTGGCGGTAAGCAGCGAATCCTTGCCGCCGCTTTGGAGCGACAGCACACTCGTCGCCGTTGTATGTACCGGCGCTTTTGCGTCGCCTGTCGCGGTGAAATGCGCCAGGCTCTCACGCGAGAGATTGTTTTCGAACGCAAACTGGCTTAAGCCCTCTTGGTAAACGGTGCTAAAAAACTCCGCTTGCCAGTCATCGAGCGCGCCGGTCTCAATCACGACCTCGCGGCTCGGGAACGCCTTGTAGTACGACGTACCGACCAGCATGAAGCTCAGAAACAGCGCGCGGTCGAGCAGCTCGGGATCGTACTGGCCCGCACGCGAAAATTGCACGCTCTCCTCGAACTCTACGCCACCATCGAACCCATAGCGGAACGACGCCGTGCGCGTGGTCGGGTTGAACCGATAGTTTTTGAAAATGAATTTATTCATGCAACTCCCCTACCGCCCGCTTGAACAGCCGGCCGCGCTCGTAAAAGTTCTTGAACATGTCAAAGCTTGCGCAGCCCGGGCTCAGTAGCACCACCCCGCCTTTTGGCGCGTAGCCAAGGGCGAGAGCGACGATTTTCTCCATGTCGGCCTCGCTTGTCGAGTCGAACTTAGTAAACCCAAGCCGCGAGAACGTATCGGCGATTTGGCCACGCGTCTGGCCTATCACGACAACTTTTTCGATGTTCGGGGTGCTAACGATATTTTCGGCGAGTGGCGTCAAATCAACGCCCTTATCGTAGCCGCCAACAATCAGCACGATAGGCTCGCTAAAGGCAGTAATCGCCGCGATGGTTGCCGTTGGCGCCGATGAAAAGCTGTCGTTATAAAACTCCACGCCCTGCTTGGTCGCGACGTATTCCAACCGGTGCTCAAGACCTTTGAAACCCTCGATCGCCCGGGCAAAACTCGCCACATTCTGCGTAAATTGCCACGCGGCGCTCACGGCTGCGCAAACATTCTCGAGGTTATAGCCACCCTTCAGGCCTACCTTTTCCGTCGGGCAGATTTCCGTCTCGTTCATCATGATCATGCCGTCTTTGATGTGCGCTGCTTCGGGTGTCATATAGCGCATTTTCTTGCCGCCAGACAAATTAGCCGCGCGGGCACTCTGATCGTTGGTCGGGTGATAAATCACCACGTCGCCCGCCTGCTGGTGCGCGGCAATATTACCCTTTGCCAGTACGTAATCGTCAAAATCCGCGTGGACGTTCAGGTGGTCGGGTTCGATCATCAGGATCACCGCCACGTGCGGCGATTTCTCGATGTCCCACAACTGGAAGCTGCTCATTTCGTACACGACGATATCGCTTGGCTGGATCTTCGCCAGTTCGTCAAGCGCCGGCGTACCGATGTTGCCTACCAGGTGCACCGTCCGGCCAGCCTCACGCAGAATCGCTGCCGTCAGGCTGCTGGTCGTTCCCTTGCCTTTGGTGCCGGTCACGCCGATGATCGGTGCTGGGCACCGGGCGAAAAACTCGTTGGTTGCCGACCAGATTTTTTTGGCGCCGGCAAGCTTACGAGGAGCCAGGCTCGGTGAGCGCACGACCATGTCGTAATCTTCAAGCTGCGAGAAAGCCGCCGCGCCCAGGACCGCACGCACACCCTCGGGCAGATCTTCAATTTCCGTCCGGCCGTCCAGGATGGTGATGTCATCACCCCGCTTTGAAAAATACTCGTAGCTTGATTTTCCCTCGACGCCGTAACCGGCAATTGCAATCTTCATGTCTTTATTCTACCGTTTTTTTGAACAGTCGCGCCAGTTTGTCATTTAGTGCGACGATTTCTTCTTTTTCGCCGCTGCTGACACCGGCAAGCACCCACGTATCACTGGCGATAAATTCGCGTGCCGTATCGATCATACGTTCGCGCGTTGTCTTGCGGATAGATTCCGGCACTTTCTCATAATCTTTAACTACACCGTCGGCAAAGTAGCGGCCGGTATAAAAGTTGCTGATCTGCGCCACGGTCTGCGCCCCCATCTGGTAGCGGCCAAGCGCATACGACTTGGCAGCGGCGAGCTCTTCTTCGGTGATTTTTCCGTCCATGACGTATTTCATTTCGCGCACGATGATATCAAACAATGCTTCGGATGTTTCCAGGTTTACCTGGCCGCCAAAGTCCCAGCTGCTATCATGAAAGCCCACCGACGTGTCCGAGAAAACGCCGTACGCCAGGCCCTTCTTACGCGCCGCACCGTAAATGCGCGAGTGCATCGTGCCGGTCAAAATATGATCGAGAATGTTCATCGCCTCGGCCTCTTCGTCGGTCAGTTCACGCGGCATGGTGAGCGACAAGCCAAAGGTAAGGTTGGAGGCTTCTTTGCGGCGAATCAGGGTCGGGTTACCGCTGCTCAGCTCATCGCGCGGAACTTCGAACCGCTCGCCTTCGGGCAGTTCCCAATCGGCCAGCTGGCGCTTGATTTCGGCCTTGCGGCCCTGCAGCTTGCCAGCAATCACGAAGCACATGTTCTTGGCCGTGTGCGTGCGCTTGTGATGCTCGCGAATGTCCGCCAGCGTCACGGTCGGGATGGTCTGTAGACGCTGCCAAAAGGTATAAACGTCTTCGCCGAGCAGCTGCTGGATTTTTGGCCACAACACGCGGTTGTGATTGTTCAGATAACCGGTCAGCTCGCTTTTTACGTTACCCTTTTCAGCCTCAAGCTCGTCTTTGTTGAACTTTGGCTGGCAGATCGCTACGC
This sequence comes from Saccharimonadales bacterium (SeqCode), assembly GCA_035760845.1. Classification (GTDB taxonomy): domain Bacteria; phylum Patescibacteriota; class Saccharimonadia; order Saccharimonadales; family Saccharimonadaceae; genus CAMLKC01. The sequence continues at coordinate 3,969 of DASTSD010000131.1, forward strand.
GCTGGAGCGCCAAGATCCGCTCCCATTCAAAATCGGCGCAGTCCGCCACGTAGACCATCGAGAGGTCGCTGGTGTAAGCGTTGTGATAGGCACCGTTTTTCGTGAATTCCGCCTCGTATTCGTGCTCGCTCTTGAACTGTGCGTTGGCGCCGAACGCCATATGTTCCATGATGTGCGCGGTCTCGTAAATATCCTTGTTTTTTACGTACCGGTTACCAGCCCGAAACTGGAACTGGAAGCTCATGACGGTGGCGCCTGGTATATCGATCAAAAGTCCGCGAGCGCCGCTTGGCAGCTTCACTTCTTCAACGGTGTGTTTCAAAATGTTCTCCTACTCTAGGTTTGGCAAAATAACTGTCATCTATTGTGCCACTTTCCCCCTTATTTTTCCACTCTATCGGCGCGGGAACTTAAAGATTGCCGCTTAGGCGCAGGGCACGGCAAAAGGCTTCGATTTGCGGCGCTATATCCACCGAGGTGTCAAAAGTAAAATCAAAGTTCGGCCGCGGCGTCTCGGCGTGGACCTGCTTTCGCCGCTGGTATTCCAGCTCGCCTGCCCGTGAATCACTATCGGCCCTTCCATCGGCAATGAGCTGCGCGCGCCGGGCCAGCCGCTCCAGAATAATAGCCTCCGGGCAGGTCACCTCCACTAAGTAAAAATCCATGCCGTGCGCCTCGATCTTTTCGCGGGCGGCGGCAACAAACTTTAGCAGATCGTTGTCGATCACGTGGCTGATTTTACGCTTGGCCAAATAGTCGGTCGTCCCCTCGGCCACGAACTGCAGAAGCGGCTGGTTTGGGTTTGCGCCCTCGAACCCTAGTGAATTCATGAAGCGCCGTATGGCGTCGTTACTCGTCACGATGACACCAAGCTCTTTGGCGAGCGCCGCCGCGACAGTCGACTTGCCGGCGCCCACCAGCCCAACCATACCAATAACAAACGGCCGCCCCACACGTGACGGGGCGGCAATCGTTGCCAAGTAACGCTCGAGGGCTTCTTCGTTCGAAAAAGCGGCGTCACTCATACGTTACTTGCGGTTCTTTTTGCGGTTTTGGCGCTGGGCTTTCTTTTTCTTGCGGGCGTCGTTCTTGTGCTTGGCAGCTTCGCTCGCGGCGATTCCCTTTTTGACCTTGAAGTCGCTGTCGCGGCTCGCTTCGCCACCGGTCACTTCGTTGACGCCGCGCTCGACGGCAGATTCGGCCAGGCGGGTCAGCTCGGTGTCGTGCTCTTCTTCTTGCTGGACGGCAATGTCACTTGGACGCACGTGCATGATTGCGCGCAGGACTTCGTCGCGGAGCGTTGCCTGCAGGCTTTCGAACAGCTTTTGCGATTCGGCGCGGTATTCTACCAGCGGGTCGCGCTGGCCGACGCTGCGCCAGTGGATACCTTCGCGCAGGTGCTGCATATTCTCTAGGTGCTGCATCCACAGCGTGTCGAGGACTTGCAGGTAAACCTCGCGCTCGACTTTACGCAGGATCTCTGGCGTGAGCTCCTTTTCCTTGTCGGCGTACAGCTTGGTGACGGCCTTTTGGGCGGCCTCGACGCGCAGCTTGTCTTTCTTTTCCTCGCCGATTGCAGCGATCTTTTTGTCGCTTAGCGGGAAGGTCTCTTCGAACTGCTCGGCGAACTTCGGGTTGTTCTTGGTTGGAACGTAGGTCAGTTCCAGTACTTTTTCTTTGATCAGGCGTTCGATTTCGTTCTTGATGTCGTCACCCTCAAGAATCTTGCGGCGCATCACGTAGACCACGCGGCGGTGGCGGTTGATGACGTTGTCGTATTGGACCACGTTCTTACGGGTGTCAAAGTTATACCCCTCAACACGTTTTTGCGCGGATTCGAGCGTCTTGGAGACGGCCTTGTTTTGGATAGGCTGGTCCTCGTCCACGCCCAGGCGGTCCATCAGGCTGGCAATACGCTCACCCTGGAAAATACGCATCAGGTCGTCTTCGGTCGAAACGTAGAACTGGGTCTCACCAGGGTCACCCTGACGGCCGGCGCGTCCACGCAGCTGGTTGTCGATACGGCGCGATTCGTGGCGCTCCGAGCCGATCACGACCAGGCCGCCGAGTTCTTTCACGCCTTCGCCGAGCACGATGTCGGTACCACGGCCGGCAATGTTGGTAGCCAGCGTCACGGCGCCCTTTTCACCGGCTTTGGCGATGATGGCAGCCTCGCGTTCGTTGTTCTTGGCGTTCAAGATCTCATACGGGATCTTCTCTTTGTCGAGCCAGCTGGCAATCAGCTCGTTCTTGGCGATCGATGCGGAACCTACCAGTACCGGGCGGCCGATCTTGTGGTATTCCTTGATAGCGTCGGCAACAGCCTTCAGCTTGCCCTTTTCGGTCTTGAAAATCAGGTCTTCTTTGTCGACGCGGGCGATTGGGCGGTTCGACGGAATCTGGATGACGTCGAGGCTGTAGATCTGCTGGAATTCCTCGGCCTCGGTAAACGCCGTACCGGTCATACCCGACAGCTTGTTGTACAGGCGGAAGTAGTTCTGGAACGAAATGGTCGCAAGCGTCATGCTCTCCTGCTGTACGGTCACGCCTTCTTTGGCCTCGATAGCCTGGTGGAGACCCTCGTTGTAGCGGCGGCCCTGCATGAGGCGGCCAGTGTGCTCGTCCACGATGATGACTTCACCGTCGTTAGTTACCACATAATCTTTATCACGTTTGAACAATGTTTGTGCGCGAAGTGCCTGGTCCATGTGGTAGACAGAACGGACGTAATCTGGGGTGTATAAGTTTTTTATACCCAACATTTTTTGGACTTTTTCAACGCCCTTGTCGGTCAGGGCGACGCTGCGGCGCTTTTCGTCGAGGGTGTAATCCTCGGGCACCAGCTTGGCCGCAATCTTGGCAAACTGGTAGTAGTTATCTGGGTTTTCGGCGGCCGGCGCGCTAATGATAAGCGGCGTGCGGGCTTCGTCGATAAGGATCGAGTCCACCTCGTCCACGATGGCGAAGTTCAGTTCGCGCTGGCGGAGCAGCTCGACCTCGTTGACCATGTTGTCGCGCAGATAGTCGAAGCCGAATTCATTGTTGGTGCCGTAAGTAATATCTGCGGCGTAGGCCTCCTTGCGGCTGACCGGGCGGAGCTTGCGCATACGCGGGTCGTCGTGGGCGGTGTTGTCGTAATCTTTGTCGTACACGAACGACGCGTCGTTGATGATAACACCGGTCGTAAGGCCCAAAAAGCCGTACAGCTCACCCATCCAGCCGGCGTCACGCTGCGCCAGGTAATCGTTGACCGTGACCACGTGCACGCCTTTGCCTTCAAGGGCGTTCAGGTAGACCGGCAGGGTCGCGACGAGCGTCTTACCTTCACCGGTTTTCATTTCGGCGACGTTGCCGTCGTGCAAGGCCATACCACCGATCAACTGCACGTCGAAGTGACGCATGCCAAGCACGCGGTCGCTGGCTTCGCGCACAAGGGCGAAAGCATCAGGCAAGATATCGTCGAGCGTGGTTTTCTTGTCTTCAAGACGCTTTTTGAGCACGTCCGTCTGCCCCCGCAACTCGGCTTTTTTAAGCGCCTTATACTTGTCGGCCAGTGCGTTGATCGCGCCGACCCTCTTCTCTAGCCCTTTAATAATCCGCTTTTGCGGATCACCAAACACTTTAGTTAGTGCTGATTGTCGGCTGACCATAAAATCCTCATCCCTCCGGTGAACTGAAACTTCTCATGAAATACTACGTATAGTATACTCTGTTTCCCCTAGTGGGACAATGCAGGCCGCAGATTTTCCTATAAAACTGGCTTTTTATCAACTTCTACTACGCCGCCCGTATGGCTACGATGGATTTTCTTCGGCTCACTGCTCGCTTTTTCGTCGTCCGAATACACGCGAAGGAGCGTAAACGTTCCCGTGATACCTTCGATATATTGATACGGCGCGGGCATGCGGCGAAAACCGTCGTACGATGGCGCTACGCCCGTCGCGGAGACCGGCGGAACGAATTCATACTCGCCTACGCGCAGGCCTAGCTCGCTTTCGATGTACGAAGCGCTGCGCCCCCAACCTTCGTAATCCTCAAATATGAGGATATACTCGCACTCCTCGATCCAAAAACGATAATAAAACTCGTCCGGACCGGTCGTCTCGATATGCCCCCAGGCGATTTGGCCCATGTCTACACCGAATTGCGGCAAGACCGCGTCTTGGTAAAAAACGCGGAGGTAATCCACGCCTGCATGGTCAGGTGTTTGCTGGGGCTTCTTTTTCATATGATTCTACTGTGCTTCGCGTGCGTAGCTGCGCTTGAACCGCGCCAGTACGCCGCGGCGGCCGACGTGCGGAATGGTGGTTTGCTTGTATTTTCGGAGCTGGTTGATCAGTTTGGCCTCGACGATATCGAGCGCCGCCAGGGCGTTGACCGTCGAATCCTTAGCGGTCAAAACCTTGTCGGGAACGGTCAAGATAACCTCGGCCTCGTATTTGTTGCCGTTATCGCGGTTAACCTGCTTGATTTTTACGCTGGCAGCGACGCTTTTTCGCGCGTGCTTGGGGAGGTAGCGGTCGAGACGTCCGATTTTTTTCGTGACGTACTTTTTCGTGGCGTCGTCGAGTTCGTACTTAACGCCCGTGATGTCGATTGCTTCAATCATGCTACTACCCCCTTTAGAATTAGGCTCGTGCTCCTATTATAACACTTCGCGGCCACCCATGTACGGCCGGAGCGCCTCGGGGATACGGACGGTGCCGTCAGCCTGCTGGTGGTTTTCGATGAT
>DASTSD010000132.1:0-5687 GCA_035760845.1 Saccharimonadales bacterium (SeqCode)
CGATCGGCCCCTTGGAGCGCGCCGAAAAGAAGCACTGGATCAACGGCCAGATTATGAAGCAGAACTTGCAGCGCCGCGAAGCCAACCGGGCGGCACATATCCTGGAAGCGGGCGAAGAGCCAAGTGACGAGGTGCTTCGCCGCGACGATCAGCCGCAAATCGACTGGAACAAACGGCTCCTAACTGGCTTTGCCCGCTTTGACAAAGCCAAAGGCCAGCACTACAACATGCAGCTGCAGCTGCTCATCACGCGAAAGCTCCGCGAGGTCGGTACCCAGGCGGGGATGAGCGAGGCCGAAATCGAAGAACTGATCCCGCACTCCATCGTGGCGGGCAACGGTGCGACTGACGACCCGGACCGAAACCTCGTGCTTGGCGAAATGATCGGCCTGACGCAAACCGAATACGCCGAAATCAAAGATCACATAACGGTGGTCGGTCTCGAGCACGACTACGCCGCGGTCAACGTGCTGCTGAGCGAAAGCATGTACACCGAGAACTTCTCCACCAAGGAGGGCTTTGAGCACCGCCGCGCCGAAGGCATGCTAAAAGACGTGCCGTCGTGTTCTACCAACGCCGGCGGGCTACCGCTCCAGGGCCTGGACGGCCAGGGCGGATTCGTGGCTGATCTTGAGAATATGGATGCCGAACTTGACCGTATCTCTAACGAAATCGTCATGGACATCCTTGATCCCGAGCGGTACGAGCAACGTCGCCTGCAGACCCGCCAGTGGGCGCAGGAGTATATTATTCCGGAGCTGACGACGGTAGCGAATGTCACGCGCTTTTCACGGATCGTGACGGGTCGTGCGGTCGAAAACGAAGGCGGCCGCCGCTGGAAAATGTGTGAACTGCTGGGTGAAAGAGGTGAGCGCGCCCGTAAGATGGGTGGCGGAACGCTCGCGGCGCTTAATTAACGGCCGCTTCTTGCAGGGAAACGTTGGCTGCCGCGGGGACTTCCTCGAGCAGCCACGTTTCTATCAGGCGATAATATTCGCCGAGGTCGCTGGCGAGCAGCCACTCGTCTTCGGCGTGACGGCCACCGCCATACGGCTCCATGATGATGCAGGGAATATCATAAATCGCAAAATATCGCGCGTCGGACCCGCCGTAAGAGTCGATGTAGCGTGCGGGCTCGTTGCGGGCTTTTTGCAGCGCGCGCAAAAACGGCGTGACTGATGGATGGTTCTTGTCAAAAATAACGGGTTTGCCGGATTGGTTGATGCTGATTGTTACGTTGTAAGCGGCGGCCAGTTCGAACGCCCGGAGCTCGAAGTTTTTAAGCGCGACGGCGTCAAAGCTGCGAACGTCCAGTAGGGCAGAGGCGCTGTCAGCGATCTGGTTGACAGCCGCGCCCCCAGTGACTCCAGTGATGGCGACGGTCGTGCCGCTAGGGCCTTCAAAGGGGTATTCGTTTCGCAGTATCTGGGTCATGTCCATGATACGGTGCAGGGCGTTGTCGCCTTCCCATGGGCGCGAACCATGGGCTGCCTTGCCGTTTGCGCGCAGCTCCATGCCAAAGAAGCCTTTGGCGCGGGCTTCGATTTGCCAGTCGCCGCCGCCGTCAGGAATAAACACGACGCCGGGGCGCAGGCCGGTCGCTAGGATCTCGTTCATCGAGTCGCCGCCGATTTCTTCGTCGGTGGTAAACAGCACGCCAATATCCAGCTGGCCGAGCTCGTGCGCGTGGTCTTTTAAGAACTCGATGTAGCAGGCAGCCGCCAGCTTCATGTCGTAGGAGCCGCGGCCATAGAGTTTGCCGTCGGCCTTTCGCAGGGTAAATGCCGCGTCGGGGCCGGGGACGACGTCGAGGTGGGCAGCCAGAAGAACGCCTGGCGTCAGGGTGTTTCGGGTGGTAGCGAAGAACCACGGGTGTGCGGCGCCGGATTCACTCTCGACGACGTGCATGCCAAGCGGTGCGAGTTCTTCGCGGACAAATTTGATAATTTCAAAGCAGGCAGCGGTATTGCTGGTAACGCTGGGAATGGCGATAAGCCTTGCTAGGGTAGTTTCGAGTCGTGTCTGCATGGCGGTTTTCAAACTTTTAATTATACACGAAGGGTGCTAATACCTCATTATACACCTTAAATGCACATATGCGCCAAAAATAACAGCCATACGGATAAAACGGTGGTACAATAGCGGGTGATATGAGTGTTATTTTTAAACGTACCAAAATTCTCGCGACCGTAGGGCCTGCAACCAACAGTTATGAAGCTATCAGCGCGCTGCTTAATGCTGGCGTCAACGGCTTCCGTCATAATTTCAGTCACGGTACTTACGAAGAGCGTGACCAACAGATCGAATGGATCCGCAAGGCAAGCGCCGAGCAGAAAAAGCCGGTTGCCATCTTACAAGACCTCCAGGGGCCAAAAATCCGCCTCGGCAACTTGGTTGATAACAACCTGCCGGTCAAGAAAGGCGATGAGCTGACGCTTGACTTTGCGGCCGAACACGACGGCGGCATGACCCTGCCTGTCCAGTACAACCTGGCCGAAAAGGTAAAGGTTGGCGAAGTCATTTACATCTTTGACGGCAAGGTCCGTACCACCGTCACGGAGATCCCATCAGAGACCGCCGTAAAAGTCCGCGTCGAAAACGACGGCACGCTGATGAGCCGCAAGGGGCTTAACCTGCCCGACACCGACTTTGGCGGCGATATCCTCACGCCAAAGGACCTCAAAGACATCGAATACGGTGTTACGCAAGACTACGACTACGTATCGCTGAGTTTCGTGCAGTCGGCTGACGACATCAACAACCTGCGCCAAATCCTGGTTGGCCACGGCTCGCAGGTGCAGATTATTGCCAAGATCGAGACCAAAGCTGCTATTAAAGACGATGTGCTTGAAGAAATCGTCAAGGCTAGCGACGGCGTCATGGTTGCCCGCGGTGACCTGGCCGTCGAGGCTGGTGCCGAGGTCGTGCCGATCGTCCAGCGCCGCATCGTGGCGCTTTGCCGCAAGTACGGCAAACTGAGTATCGTTGCCACCCAGATGATGGGCAGCATGGTAGATAACCCAGAGCCAACCCGCGCCGAGGTAAGCGACGTCGCTAACGCCGTTATCCAGGGCGCCGACACCGTGATGCTGAGCGACGAGACCGCCAACGGCAAATACCCGATCGAAACGGTCCAGGCCATGAAGCGCACTATCCTTTACACGCAGGAGCACGCGACCGTCCGCCGCCTAGAGGACGTCGTCACTATGAAGAACAGCCAGCTCGACGCTATTAGCACGGCCGCCGTCACCCTGGCGCAGCAGCTCAAGGTCAACGCCATCGTTGCCGAGACGAAATCTGGTGCTACGGCAGCTAACATTGCCGCCCACCGCCCCAACCTGCCGATCATCAGCGTGACCAGCGAGCCTCGTACGGCCCAGCAGCTGGCGCTTAGTTACGCTAACAAGAGCTTCGTCCGCCCGGACGGCGAGCGTGCCGGCCTTGAAATCGCAAAAGAGCTCAAGGAAGACGGTTACTTTGGCACCACCGAAAAGGTGACTGTCGCTATCGTCAGCGGCCGCCAGCCAGGACTCGTCGGTGCTACTGACACGATCCGCGTCCGCGTGCTAGAATAAGGCCAGTTATTAAATAGGGTGGGATAATGGCATTTTTCAAACAGACAATCAATACGGTACCGCTCCACGGCGAGACGGTGCTGCTTCGTGCGGATTACAACGTACCACTTGGTGACGACGGCAAGATAGCGAGCGATTTCCGCATCCAGGCAAGCCTGCCAACGGTAAAGAAACTGCTTGCCGATGGCTGCAAAGTAGTCATTATCAGCCACCTGGGCCGTCCAGAGGGTCGTGACCCTAAGCTGAGTCTCGAGCAAGTCGCCCAGCGCCTGGCTGAGCTTTTGGGCGAGCCGGTCCGGTTCGTCGACGACACGGTCGGCGACAAGGCAAAAATGGCCGTCAAGATGGCGCCAAAACGCAGCGTTATCGTGCTCGAAAACCTGCGGTTTGACCCCCGCGAAGAGGCGAACGACGAAGGATTTGCCCGCGAACTTGCCCGAGTCTCGGGCGCGCGCTACTTCGTGCAAGACGGTTTTGGCGTAGTGCACCGCGCACATGCCAGCACGGCGGCGATTACACTGCAGCTGCCAAGCGTTTCGGGCCTACTGCTCGAGCGCGAATATACCGTCATTACCGACGCCATGAAAAATCCCGACCGTCCGCTTGTTGCTGTGCTTGGCGGTGCTAAGGTCCACGATAAGATCGGTGTCATCAAGGCCCTTATCGGTGTGGCTGATCGAATTATTATCTCTGGCGCTATGGCCAACACTTTTTTGAACTACAAAGGCCTTCACCTTGGCAAAAGCAAACTCGACGAAGACGCCGATGATGTTCTTAAAGATATTTACACGGCTGCAAGCGAAAAGGTTGGCGCCGACAACGTTGATGACTTTTTGGTGCTGCCTCGTGACTTGGCTGTGGCGAAAGCCGTCGAGAATGCGCCCCGGCGTGTCGTAGCGGTAAACCAGCTGGCCGCTGATGATGTCGCGCTTGACGTTGGCGACGCGACCATTGAGCAAATGGCCTCGTACGTTGAAAAAGCCAAGACCGTCATTTGGAACGGCACGCTTGGCATGGCCGAATTCCCGAACTTTGCGCATGGTTCTGCCCGCCTGAGCCTGGCGCTCGCTACGCACCCTGAAATCGAGTCGATTATCGGCGGTGGCGATACGGCCGACTTTGTGCTTGGTTGGGATAGCAAGGTGGGCGGCAGCTTCACGCATGTCTCGACCGGTGGCGGCGCCAGTCTTGAGCTTATGGCTGGGGAAAAGTTGCCGGGTATCGAAAGCCTGCTGGACGCCCGCAAATAAGTAGGGTACACTTAAATCAAAGAATAAGCGGTATATGTCTCGAGATAAGAAACTCATCGTCGGCAACTGGAAGATGAACCTCAATACCCATGAGGCGAGTTTGTATGTCCACCGCTTAAGTGACCGCGTCAAGGTGCACCGCGATGTCGAGGTCGTGCTCGCACCGACGCTTTTGGCGCTCCAGTCGCTTAGCTTGCAAATCAACCGCCGGCAGTTCAAACTGGCGGTCCAGAACCTCTACTGGCGAGATAGCGGCGCGTTTACGGGCGAGGTTTCGGCTTCGCAGCTACACGGTGTTGTTGACTACGCGATTATCGGTCACTCCGAGCGGCGCCATGTATTTGGCGAGACGGACAAAGACATCCGTAACAAGGTCCAGGCGGCTATCCGTAACGAAATCAAGCCGATTCTCTGTATTGGCGAAACGGCTAACGACCGCCTTGAGGGCGAGACGAACTCCGTGCTTCACGACCAGCTTGTTGCCGGCCTGGCAAACATTACCAGCGAAGAGCTAGGGCAGGTAACGATTGCTTATGAGCCTGTCTGGGCAATCGGCACGGGCAACAACGCATTGCCCGACGATGTCAAAAAGGCCGTCGCGGCTATTCGCAACCAGATCAAACACCTGTATGGCGCAGCTGCAGCCGGTGACGTCCGCGTGCTGTACGGTGGCAGCGTGACGTCAGACAGTGCGGCCGACTACTTGGCTGTTGACGGTGTCGATGGCCTGCTGGTCGGCGGTGCGAGCCTGGATGCACATAATTTCAGCGAGATTATTGCCAAGGCGCACAAAGGTTCGGATTTGGTTAAAAAATAGGGGTGGGATATGAAAGATTTAGATTTTGACGAACTTGACCGGGCG
>DASTSD010000133.1:0-2695 GCA_035760845.1 Saccharimonadales bacterium (SeqCode)
GCTTGTCCATGACTTTTTGAAAGATCCAGAGACCGTCTCGGTCCGCACGACCGAAACTTCCGACCACGTCGAGCAGGACGTCATTGAGTACCGCGACAAGAACGAAAAGGTTGAGATTTTGACCGACCTTTTGAACAAGCCTGAATACGAAAAGGTACTCGTATTCGGTGAGACCAAGTTTGGCGTGCAGCGCCTGAGCGACCACCTGGACAACACCGGTATTCCATCGGTAGCGATCCACGGTAATAAAAACCAGTCGCAGCGCCAGCGCGCGCTCAAGCAGTTCAAGGACGAGCGTGTCCGCGTGCTGGTAGCGACCGACGTTGCTGCCCGTGGCCTCGACATTCCGAACGTCACGCACGTCATCAACTTTGACACGCCGCAAACTTACGAGGACTACGTTCACCGTATCGGCCGTACTGGTCGTGGTGGCGCCTCGGGCCGCGCGCACACATTCATCGAACAGCGTTAAGCTATGCCCCTAAAAAGACGGCTCCAAATAGCCGTCTTTTTGTTTTGCCCGAAGGCCGAATTATTGCTGACAGTAAGTATCTTATGATGTAAAATAAATAGTTATGAAAGCAATGGTAGAAGTAACCGATCTAAAGAAACGGTACGGCGACAAACAAGCGGTCGACGGTATCAGCTTTGAGGTTAAAAAAGGCGAGATATTCGGCATTTTGGGGCCGAATGGTGCCGGCAAGACAACGACGCTTGAAATGATGGAGACGCTCCGTCCGATCGACGGCGGTACCGTCAAGATCGATGGGATCGACGTTTCTAAGGATCCGCAAAAGATCAAATACCTAATTGGCGTGCAACCGCAGACGCCAGCCTTCCAGGACAAGACCAAGCTGGTCGAGGTAGTCGAGATGTTTGCCGCCGCGTACGGCGAACGCGTTGACCCTATGGAATTCCTGCGCGACGTCGAGCTTGAGGAAAAGGCCAACAGCTACGTCGAGTCGCTTTCGGGCGGCCAAAAGCAGCGCCTGAGCATCACGACGGCGCTCGTGCACGGGCCAAAAGTGTTCTTTTTGGATGAGCCAACGACCGGGCTTGACCCGCAGGCTCGCCGCCACCTCTGGGATCTGATCGAGAAAGTCCGCGCCAAGGGCATTAGCGTCATCATGACAACCCACTACATGGACGAGGCGGAAATCTTGTGTGACCGTATTGCCGTAATGGACAACGGTAAGATCGTTGCTATCGACACGCCGAAGAACCTGATCCAGCAGCTCCTCAAGCGTGGCTTCAAGAAAAAGCAGCACGTCGAGCAGGCAAACCTCGAGGACGTATTTATTGACCTGACGGGCAAAGAACTGAGGGAGGGTCAGTAATATGAAACGATCACTATACACTGTCGCAACATTCGTAAAAATCAACACGCGCAGGTTTTTCCGCGACAAGTTGGCACTGTTTTTCAGCATGGGCTTTCCGCTCATCTTCTTGTTCGTATTCGGTAGCCTGAATAGCGGCGACAAGGACGTCTCGCTCAAGGTTGCCCTCATTAACAACTCGGACAGCGCGTTCGCCAAGCAGTTCGTCAAAGAAGCCGAGGGCAGCAAAATCCTGAACGTCAACAAGGATATAAAGTCGCTTGACGCCGCCAAGGAGAAGATGAACAAGTCGGAAATCGACGCGGCTATCGTCCTACCGAAGGACTTTGGTGATGTGCAAAAGGGCAGCAAGACTCCTTCCGGCCAGGCCGAAGTCGTCTACACCAAGAACAACGAGCAATCCGGCCAGGCGCTAAGTAGCGTTCTGCAGGCACAGTTCAAGCAGATCAACTCCAAGTTCGTACCGACTGAAGAGCCGTTTACTATCAAGACCAACGAGTTGAATGAAAAGAGCTTGAGTGCGTTTGACTACACGTTCGCCGGCCTGCTTGGGTTCTCGATCATTGGTATGGGTATCTTTGGCCCGGTCAACGTGTTCCCAGAGCTCAAGAAAATGGGAATCCTGCGCCGCCTCAGTACGACCCCGCTCAAAGTATGGCAGTACTTCCTGTCGACCATGATCGGCCAGGCGGTTATCGGACTGATTTCGCTTGCAGCGATGTTCGTCGTCGCCATTTGGGTATTCCACCTGCAGGTGGTGGGCAATTACTTTGAACTCGGCGCCTTCCTCGTGCTCGGTATCATTACCATCCTTGGTATCGGCCTGGCACTTGGTGGTTGGGCAAAGAACGAGCGCCAAGCCGCACCGCTATCGAACATTATCGTCTTCCCGATGATGTTCCTCTCGGGAACGTTCTTCCCACGATTCCTGATGCCTGACTGGCTGCAAAACCTCTCGGGCCTGCTGCCATTGACTCCGATTATCGACGGCATCCGTCTGATCGCGACCGAGGGCAAGCACCTCGTCGATATCGCGCCACAGCTGGGCCTTATCGGCATTTGGCTGGTGGTGATCTACTTTATCGCGTTCCGCGTGTTCCGCTGGGAATAAGATCTGACCCTAGGTTACATAAGGCGCCTCTTAGCGGAGGCGCCTTTATGCGTATAGGAAGCGTGTATTTTATTTTCTCATCGGTTATAATGTAGGTATGACACAGATATCTCGTAACGATGTGCAACACCTTGCACAGCTAAGCAGCCTGCATTTGCCAGACAGCGAGCTCGACAGCTTGCAGGCCGACCTCAGCAATATTTTGCAGTACGTCGAGCAGCTCGGCGAGCTCGACACGGCTGGCGTG
>DASTSD010000134.1:0-2558 GCA_035760845.1 Saccharimonadales bacterium (SeqCode)
TTCGAGCTTTTTGGCGACGGCACTCGCCTGCTTGGAGGTAGCCATTTTGGCATACAGCGGAAATACGCCGGCAAGCGTGAGATGGCCGGTCGGCTGGTTGTGATGGAAGTTATAATCCACGAAGAATCCCTCCGCGTCGCTCCAGCAGTACTGCTGCACGCCCTTTAGTCGCTGCTCGGCGGCGGCGTGGAACTTACCAGCCAGTAGCGGCTGGCGCAACAATCGGTAGGTCTCAGCGATAGTCTCCTCGAGCATGTAAAGCAGGCTGTTGAGATCGACCGGAATGATGTCGGCCGTGTGAATGGTGCGGATGTCATTGGGGTTGGTAAACCAGCGCGAGCTAAAGTCCCAACCAGACTCCGCCCCGGCACGCAGGTGCAGGTACAGGCGGTCCGACTCGCGGTCGGGCGCCTCGCCGGCGGTGGTCATGTCTTCATGCAGCGACTCGGGGCGCGGCGTGGTTTTGTTGTCGTAGTAACGGTTCAACAGTAGGCCATTTGGCATTTCGGCAATACGGGCGAGTGCTTTGTGCTCGCGCTTCGCGAGGGTTCGGCGGCCCTTCATCCAAAAGCGGTATTCAAGCAACATGTACGGCAGGTACTCTACCAAGGTGCGCGTACGGCCCTTGTGGCGAGCAAGCAGCTTGACCATCTGCGAAAAGAACGGCGGTTGGCTGCGGCTCAAAAAATACGTGCGGTTAGCCGTGGGAATAAAGCCGAACTTACGGATCATGTAGGCGTAGTTTTTTAGCATGCCCTCTATCATGTCCCAGCGGTCGTCCGCCGCCAGGCCCAGCATAACAAAGTAGCTATCCCAGTAAAACTGCTCCGAAAACCTGCCGCCCGGCACGATGTAGGCGTTCGGCAGCGCGATCAGCGAGCCGCGGTCCCGGCGGTTCTTGCGCTCGAGCACATGCCACAACTCGGCGATATGCTGGCGCGGTGTCATACCTGTGTCGGTGTGGTAGGCGCCCTTAAAGTGACCGAACTCATAAAAATGCCGAGATACAAAATCTCGCAGGTCAAACTGCGGATCGTCTTTTGCCAGCAAGTACTCTTGTTGTATCTGCTTCATTCGGCGCCGCGGAATCAAATCGACGAACGTTTTGCCGTCACCATATACCCGGCGGTTCTGGACGTCTTCGAACAGCTCACCGAGCGCTTCGTCGGGGCTTTTGCGCGTGGGAACAAACCCCCCTGCGGTGGCAACGATGGTCGATTTCAGTTTGTTTTCGCCTGGTATTTTCATATGGAATTTTCGTTTATGTAATAAGTATAGTGGTTGTGCTTACCGGGCGCAACAGCGGGGCGAACAATTGCCGCGTAATAAAATCAACAAAAACTCCACTGTGCTTTCAAGTGGAGTTTTTGTTGGCAGCCTACTGCTTGGCAGCGCGCTTGCGCTGGTTGGGGTCAAGCAGGCGCTTGCGAAGACGCAGTGACTTTGGCGTGACCTCCAGGAGCTCGTCGTCTTCAATGAAGTCGATACACTGCTCGAGGCTCAGCTCGGTAAACGGCGTCAACTGGACCGTGCCATCACTACTACTAGAGCGCATGTTGGTGAGGTGCTTGGTCTTACAGACGTTGATCTCGAGGTCGTCGTGGCGGTTGTAGGTACCGACGATCATGCCTGGGTAGACCGTAGTACCCGGGCCGACGAACAGTTCGCCGCGGGATTCGGCCATTTCAAGGGCGTACGGCGTCGTAACGCCAGGATCGGTGGCAATGAGTGCGCCGTTACGGGTCTTTGGCAGCTTAGGGCCAAGCGGTTCGTAACCGTGCGGCAGGGTGTTCATGATGACCGTACCCTTGGTGGCGGTCAGCAGGAGGTTGCGAAGACCGATGAGCGCACGAGTTGGCAGGATGTATTCGATCCGGGCCGTGCCGCTGCTGGTCTGCTCTTGCTTAACTAGCGCTGCGCGGCGAGCGCCGAGCTCTTGGCTGACCGCACCGACGAATTCGGGAGCGACCTCGACAAGCAGTTCTTCGACAGGCTCTTTGGTGACGCCCTCTTCTTCGATCGTCACTACCTGCGGGCGGCCGACTTCGAATTCAAAGCCTTCGCGGCGCATGGTTTCGATCAAAACGGAAAGGTGCAGCTCACCGCGGCCACTGACCGTAAAGCCGATGCCGTTTTCCTCGACGCGGAGGCTGACGTTGGTCTCGAGCTCGCGCTTGAGGCGGTCGCCGATTTGGCGGCTGGTGTTGAATTCACCTTCCTTACCCTTCATCGGGCTAGTGTTCGGGCCAAGGTACATGCTAAGGGTCGGGGCTTCGATATCGATAATCGGCAGCGCCTCTGGCGTTTCTTTGTCGGCGATGGTTTCACCGATATGCGCGTCGGCAATGCCGGTCAGCGCGACGATGTCGCCGGCGCCGGCTTCGGTGATTTCCTCGCGGTTAAGCCCACGGTAGCCGAAAATACGGTCGATTTTGCCGTTAATAACCGCGCCGTCACGCTTGATGAGCGCGACCTGCTGGCTCTTTTTGACGCTGCCGCGACTGATACGGCCAATGGCGTACTTACCAAGGAACGAATCGTACTGCAGAGACGTAACG
>DASTSD010000135.1:0-3442 GCA_035760845.1 Saccharimonadales bacterium (SeqCode)
GAGGAAATCACCCCCACGGCAGACAGCCTGGGCGTCGAGTTCGCCGCTCTCAACGTTACGAATATCGCTCCCAACGCCGTGGTACTGGTGGCTGGCGCGATCAACGGACTGGGGCAGCCTACGGCGTCCATCCTGCAGCAGCTCGCCGCACCTTCGATGAACGGAAGAGCCGGCCTCGGTGACTCGCACAAGTCCTGAAGGCCTGCCCGTGCCACCCGGCACGGGCCTTCCCATGTTTAGTATCAAAAAACCACCCCTTGTCGAGGTGGTCTTTTTACTTGCCGGACTACTAGCCGCGGGCAAAGTGCGCGAATGCGCGGTTGGCTTCTGCCATCTTGTGGGTGTCTTCCTTCTTCTTGAAGGCAGCACCGGCTTCGTTGTGCGCGTCGACAATTTCGAGCGCAAGACGCTGAGCGTATGGCATGCCGCTGCGGGCGCGGGCAGACTGGACAAGCCAGCTGAAGGCGTAGTGCAGTTGGCGGTGACCCTGTACAGGGAAAGGAATCTGGTAGTTCGCACCACCGACACGGCGAGATTTAACCTCGAAGTTTGGTGAAACGTTCTTAAGAGCCTTTTCGAATACAGCTAGCGGGTCCTCAGAGTCGAGCTTTTTAGCAGCAGTCTCGAGTGCGGCGTAAACGGCGCGCTCTGCAGTTTGCTTTTTACCGTCAAGCATGGATTTGTTGATCAGGCGCTGAACGAGTACGCTCTGGTACTTGCGGTCAGGCTTGAGTTCGCGTTGCAGTTTTTTGGTTACTTTACGAGGCATTACTTGTCATCCTTTTTGGCACCGTACTTAGAACGGCCCTGCTTACGCTTTGCAACACCCTGAAGGTCGAGGGCGCCACGAACGATGTGGTAACGGACACCTGGAAGGTCTGGCACGCGGCCGCCACGAACGAGCACGACGGCGTGTTCCTGGAGGTTGTGGCCTTCACCACCGATGTATGCCCAAACTTCCTGCTGGTTGGTCAGGCGGACACGAGCAACCTTACGAAGAGCCGAGTTAGGCTTCTTTGGGGTCTTGGTAGTTACCTTGATACAAACGCCGCGCTTGAGCGGAGCGTCCTGGTCGTAGTAACGCGTCTTGAGTGCGTTGTGGATGCGGCCGAGCGCTGGAGATTTCGACTTCTTGATCGCAATCTTGCGTGGCTTTCGCACCAATTGGTTGATTGTTGGCATGAAAACTCCTGTTATTCATTAAATTGGAGTAAAGCTACTCCTGGTTTACGGTTTGGATTCAGCATCTCCGCCCCGTGTCATACTTTTCGGCGTTCCCTTGGCGTGTACACATTCTCTCACCAAAAGATCCAAAAAGAGGAAACTCACCTGCAATTGTAGCAGATGAGTCGTAAAAATTCAAGTTGTGCTTCCCGGATGGGGTGGTCCCGACAGATTACTCCGCGGACCACTCCATCCGGCTCAGAAGCCTCCTCAGATGCTGTACTTGTTGGGCATCGCGAACGACACCCGAGAGAGGAACTCGCCCTTCGTCATCCCCGCGCTGGGGTTCAGACGGACGTGCTTGGCGGCACGCAGGTCGGCGATCGCCGCGGGCACCTTGCCCTCGTCGAACTTCTCTTTCGCCTCCGGAACGAGGTCCAGCAGCCGGTGCAGAACACGGGCGTAGTCCTCGTCCAGGTAGTCGTACGGTGATTCGGCCTTGGTCGGGTCGACAGCGATGGTCATCGCTCTCATCTCCTCGGAACTTCTGAAATGCGCCAGGATTCGGCGTAGGCTTTACTATACTCCATTATACCGATTATGTCAATCCGTATTACGGCAACAAAAACACCCCGCTCATACGAACGGGGTGTTTTTGTTTTGCCTTGTTGCCTAGGCGGCAAGCTCGACGTCTTCGGCGATTTCCTCGACCAAGTCGTCTTCAGGCTCGTCGGTCTCGGCACCGGTTCCAACAGGAATCTTGCGGCCGATGATGACGTTTTCTTTCAGGCCGTTCAGGCGGTCTGCACGGCCGCTGGTTGCGGCGTTGATCAGAACGCGGGTCGTATCCTGGAAGGATGCGGCAGACAGCCAGCTGTCACTCCAGATTGACACCTTGGTAATACCGAGGAGCAACTGGTTGTACTGGGCAGGCTCTTTGCCTTCTGCTACGAGCTGGGCGTTAGCGTCAACCACAGCAGCCTTCGAGATGATGTCGCCCATGACGAACGCGCTGTCACCAGGCTCTTCAACCTGAACGCGTGAGAACATTTGGCGAACGATGATCTCGAGGTGCTTGTCGGCAACGTCTTGACCCTGTGCGGCGTAAATACGGAGCACTTCGTTGATGATGTAGCGCTGGGTCGCTTCGGTACCCTTAAGGCGCATCAGGTCGTGCAGGTTCAGCGAACCGATCGTCAGGCGGTCACCCGCTTCGACGATATCACCAGCCTTTACGACGAGCTGCGTGCTGCCTGGGATTTCGTAGCGTACTGGCGAGCTTGCGTTAGCGGCAAGTACCAGCGTGTCTTCAGCGATTTCAACCACACCGTCGAATGGAGCAACCAGTGGCTTGGCTTCGCCCTCGGCAGTTGCCAGGACATCACCAACCTTAACGTTGCTGCCAGCCTTGACGGCAGCCTTACGGCCTTCAAGCGCGATACGCTCGACGTGGCCGGCCTCAGGAGTTACCTGAACGACGTACTTCTTGCCGTCTTCCCAAACGTCAACCACACCAGCTACTTCAGTAACGTAGGCCTGGCCCTTAGGGGTGCGGGCTTCGAAGAGCTCTTCGACACGAGGCAGACCCTGGGTAATGTCGCCACCAGCAACACCACCGGCGTGGAAGGTACGGAGCGTCAGCTGGGTACCAGGCTCACCGACGGACTGTGCGGCGATAACACCGACAGGCTGCGCAGCGGCAACCAGCGAACCGGTAGCCATGTCGATACCGTAACTCTTTTGTGGGATACCACGGAGGCTCTTGGTCGAAAGGACGCTTTGGATCTTAACGCTCTTGACCGAAGCATCGGCTTCGATGCGGTCAGCGATCTCGCGGGTGATGAGCTCGCCCTTGGCGACGTGACCGGCAACGTCTTCGGCGGCAAAGCGTCCGTAGAGGCGGTTACCAAAGTCGATCATAGTGATCTCAGTCTCGTCGCGGTAGATAGCGAAGCCTTCGTCCTCACCAAATTCTTCATCCTTGACCGTAAAGACATCTTGCGACACGTCGACCAGACGGCGGGTCAGGTAACCCGAGTCGGCAGTCTTAAGAGCGGTGTCGATCAGACCCTTACGGGCACCACGGGTAGCCACGAATGACTCCAGTGACGACAGACCGGCGCGGTAGCTACTGCGAATAGGCAGCTCGATCTCGCGGTTGGTCGCGTCCACCATGATACCGACCATGGCGCTTGCGAGCTTCACGTTAGAGATGTCACCACGGGCACCAGAGTTCACCATCACGCTGATGCTGGTGTCCATGTTCTTGAGCTGTGAC
>DASTSD010000136.1:0-14488 GCA_035760845.1 Saccharimonadales bacterium (SeqCode)
CAAAGCACCTTCTACGATCGTCCGGCCGCGTGGTGACGATATCGAAATTCTCCGCCAGGGCAGCGTCCGTATTTAGCCAGCTTTACTCTCCTTACCCCAAGAGGTATACTGACGAGTAATGAAGATTCTGGGAATCGAAAGTAGTTGTGACGAAACCGCTGCGTCCGTCGTTGAAGACGGTCGTAAGCTTCTTAGCAATGTCGTCAATTCGCAGATCGACATCCACGCTCATTACGGCGGCGTCGTGCCCGAGGTGGCAGCGCGCAGCCACATAGAGGTCATTAATCCGGTCATCAACCAAGCGCTCTCTGACGCCAACCTCACCTGGGACGACATCGATGCGATTGCCGTCACCTACGCGCCCGGCCTCATCGGTTCACTGCTCGTCGGGACTCTTGCCGCCCGCACGCTGGCTATCACTAAGAACAAACCGCTTTACCCGGTTCACCACGTAGAGGGGCACGTATACGCCAACTTTATTACGGAACAAGCCGAGCACTTATCACTCACCCTGCCCAAAGAGCAGCCGGAATTCCCTATGCTCGCCCTTATCGTTAGCGGGGGCCACTCGCAACTCGTCTTGTTTAAGGATCACGGCAACTACGAGCTCCTTGGCCAAACCCAAGATGACGCCGTTGGCGAAGCGTTCGACAAAGTGGCAAAGATCGTCGGTCTCCCCTACCCCGGCGGCCCATCGGTAGCAAAAGCGGCGCTTGCAGGTGACCCGTACAAGTATAAGCTGCCAAAGGCACGCCTGGAAAACCCATACAATTTTAGTTTCTCCGGCCTCAAGACAGCCGTCCTACGCGCCGTACAACACGAAGTGGGCGTAGACTTTACTTTCCCCTCGCACGAGCTTCCAGCGCGCGTCAGCGCCACGCAGCGGGCGGATTTTGCCGCCAGCTTCCAGCGAATCGCCATTGAAACACTCGTCGACAAGGCAGAACGGGCATTCCAAGACTTTTCACCCAAGTCTGTGGTTATTGCCGGTGGTGTCGCCGCCAACCAAGAACTCCGGCGCCAGCTCTCCGAGCGGCTCCCTATCGCTATCGAGTACGCTCCTATGGGTCTCTGTACCGACAACGCCGCCATGATCGCGACGCTCGGCTACTACTACACCCAGGCCAACGAGCCGAGCGACCCCTACTCTCTTGAGGTCGTACCGAGCCTTTCCATGACCAAGACGGCCTGGAACAAACCAACTGCTATCTCACCCCTCCCCACTCAATAGGGTGCTTCTTTTTCCACCACCATTTGTATAGGCGACGCAGGCCGTTAATAATTGCCGTAAGTATTAATCCACCAATTACTGTAACTACTATTTCTTTTATCATATATAGTCCTCCTATCCACTATAGAGAGCATGGAATTATAGAGGTGGGGCCTACAGAAAAATTCACTTTGTAAGATAAAGGGTTCTTAGTATATTCGTTGTTATATTATCAACGATTCTTAAGTTTGCGCAAAACTTTCTTTGCGGTTGGCAAGGCCTGCGTCCATACGCTATACAGCGGGGAGAGCGGCTTGTCGTATGTGCCAGCCAGCATATCCTCGTGGTCGGCGAACCCGCGCTTGAAGGTGCTGACGCCGTCATTTAGCAGGCCGTTAAAGTCGTAACGGGCAATCCCCCACTTTTTCATCGTGCTAATGGCATGCCATTTGAGCGCATAGTTGGCGCGCAGCTGCTGGCCTTCATCGTTCATGCCGCCGTACAATTCAAACGCTGTTTCCTGGCTGATAGCCAGCCACAAGAATGCAATCGGTGCACCCTGCGAAAACGCGGCAAATACCGGCGAGTGGTCGCCAAGCTTGTCGTAAATGTCGTAGTAGTAATCGTCGTCATGAATACCAAAGCCGGCGCGTTCGGCCGTTTGGCGGTAAATATCCAAGCAAGCAGCCAGCTCTTCCCTCTTCACTTTGCGGATCTCGATCGGCTCATTTCCAGATTTGCGGATATACTGGCGTGTTTTTTTGGACATAGCGGCAAGCAGATCGTCCTCGCTCTTCGTCAGGTCGAGAATCAAGGTCTGCGGAATGAGAATGGTATTCTTCGTCTCTTTCCAGCCTTTTACCTCGGGCATCGCCTGCCAGTCGGGTTCGACCGATATGGCGACCGCTTTGTAGGTTTTTTTGGCATAGTCAGCTACGGCATCAAGCACTTCAGCGCGCCCGGTCTCCTCCGCTACCGGTCCGCGGGGCACGTACACCAACGCGTTAAACGGGAGTGGCAACGAGCGGATTAGCAGCTGGGCTGCCCCGATAATCTCCCCTTCCCTTTTCATGAACACGCGGTCGACCCGCCAATTATGAGCAGCCTTTACTTCGCCCCAGCCCCACAGCTGCAGCGGATGCCCGCCGCGTGACAAGATCTCTTCGTCCCATTCGGCCTGGTCCTTGCAATTCTCAACAGATGTCATATTCCCCATTATACACTGGCCGGACTGTGCTATAATTAAAGAGGAAACAAACACGTGGAAAAACAACGGAGGCCATATAACTACGTTTTCACAAGAAAACGAAGGGTATATTTGCGCTTGATTTTTCACGTGTAAACTATCAATCTTAACCTTTCGCGATCATGAAATTATCAAAAACTTACGACCCTAATCAGTACGAGCCAAATATCTACGCTATGTGGGAAACGTCCGGTGCGTTTGCCCCCACAGGAAAAGGGGAGCCGTACAGTATCGTGATGCCGCCGCCAAACGCTAACGGCAACTTACACCTTGGTCACGCGCTGATGGGTGCTCTCGAGGATATTCTCATCCGCTACCACCGGATGAACGGTAAGGATGTCGCATATATTCCGGGCGCCGACCACGCCGGTTTTGAAACCTGGGTCGTGTACGAAAGGGAACTGGCAAAAAAGGGGCAGAGCCGCTTCGACTTCTCTCGCGAACAGCTTTATAGCCAGGTATGGAACTTCGTCGAGCAAAACCGCGGCAACATGGAGTTGCAGCTACGCGCGCTCGGTGCCAGTGCCAGCTGGAAAGACCTCGTGTTTACGCTCGATGAAAAGGTGATCGACACCGTTTACAGCACGTTCAAAAAGCTCTGGGACGAAAAGCTCATTTACCGTGGCGAGCGAATCGTAAACTACTGTACCGTGCACCAAACCAGCTTTGCTGATATCGAGGTGGAGCACAAGAACGAAAAGAGCAAGCTCTGGAAGATCGCGTACCCGACCCTCGACAAGATAGGAGAGGTGATCATCGCGACGACCCGGCCAGAGACGCTGCTCGGTGACGTTGCTATTGCCGTTCATCCAGACGATGAACGTTACAAAAAACTCATCGGCACGCGCGTCATGCTGCCGCTGACCGACCGCGAAATCCCCATCATCGCCGATGAATACGTCGACCCGGCCTACGGTACCGGCGCCGTCAAGATCACGCCGGCACACGACCCGAACGACTTTGAGGTAGGGGAGCGCCACAAACTGGAGCGCATCGAAGTTATTGACCACGAAGGCAAGATGACCAACGTACCACCACAGTTCATGGGCCTTGATATTGAGACGGCCCGCAAGCGCGTTCTAGCAGCCCTTGAAGCCGCCGAACTCCGCCGCGGCGAAGACAACATCGAACACGCCGTCGGTCACTGCTACAAGTGCGGCAGCGTTATCCAGCCACTCCTTAAAGACCAATGGTTCCTTTCGGTCAAGCCGCTCGCCGAGCGCGCTATCAAGGCCATTGAAAGCGGCGAGATCGACTTCACGCCCACGACACGCAAGCGTGCGCTTATCCAGTACTACGAGGGGCTTCGCGACTGGAACCTCAGCCGCCAGATTCCTTGGGGCATTCCTATTCCTGCGTTCCAAAACCAGAACGACCCTAGCGACTGGATCTTTGACGAAAGGGTAGACGAAAAGACTATCGATGTAAATGGTACAACATACGTCCGTGACGAAGATACGTTTGACACGTGGTTCTCGAGCGGCCAGTGGCCATACATCACTACTGATTACCTGAGCGACGGCCCAATGAAGCGCTTCTACCCCAACAGCGTCATGGAGACCGGCCACGACATCCTGTACGCCTGGGTCGCCAAGATGATCATGCTTGGCCTTTACACCACCGGCCAAGTGCCGTTCAAACACGTCTATCTGCACGGCATGGTACTCGACGAAAAGGGCCAAAAGATGAGCAAAAGCAAGGGGAACGTCATCAACCCGATGGAACTTATTGCCGATTACGGCTCGGACGCCCTTCGCCTCGGTATTACCGCCTCGCGTAGCGCCGGCCAAAACCAGGCTTTCTCGACCAGCAAGGTTATGGCAGGGCGTAACTTCTGTAACAAGCTGTGGAACATCGCCCGCTTTATCGAGGGTAAACTAGGGGAGAGCTACCAGCCCCGCACCCCGGAACCAAAGAGCATGGCCGACCACTGGATCATCCGCCAGCTGAACCGCGCCAGCACGCAACTACAGACCGAAATCGAAAATTACCGCTTTGCTGAGGCAGGCGAGACTATCTACCACACCGTTTGGGACGATGTCGCCGACTGGTTTATTGAGGCCAGCAAGACCGAGGAAAACCTCGACATGCTCGCCTACGTCCTCGACACCAGCCTCAAGATCGCGCACCCGTTCGCGCCATTTGTTACCGAGACCATCTGGCAGTCGCTTGACTGGCACGACGACCTCCTGATGTCGACCGCATGGCCAACCGAGCTCGCGTACGATGACATCGCCGCTGCCGAGTTCTCACGCCTGCAAAAGCTGGTTGTCGAGACCCGCTACGCCATGAGCGAACTGCCAGGTAACGAGCGTTACACCATGCTGTACCAAGACGACGCACTGGTCGCCGACAACGTCGACCTCATAAAGCACCTAGCACGCCTGAAGGACATCCAGCACACCGACACGCCGCGCGGGCTGCGCCTAGCTGCCTCTGGCCGTGATGCCTGGCTCGACGTGACCGAAGAGGTCATGTACGAACACCAGACCAACCTCGAAGTCCGCCTGGCCGAGACGCGCGCGTTCATCAAGACCCTCGAAGGCCGCCTTGCCAACGAAAACTACGTCAAGAAAGCCCCAGAGCACCTGGTCGAAGAATCCCGAAAAGAACTCGAGAGCAAGCAAAAGATTGTCGATCGCCTTGAGGCAGAGCTCGATATCCTACGCTAATTAGACAATAGGCAGGTTGTAATTATCGAACGCGTGATGGCCCTTGCCAACGCGTTTTGGCAGAGAATGTTTTTTATCGTCGTTACGGGGCTGGATGCGCGGCGTCCTGCCGGTCAGGTCTTTGACCGCCTGGCCGATAGAGGCACGCTCCACATGGGTATGGGCGTCACCGCTCAACAGCATCTTACTGGCGTTCTCTTCATACGTCGCCGGAAAGGGCATCGTGGTTGCGGCGACGGTTGCTTTGTCGATACGGGTGTCGTGGACAAAGACGCTACCGGCGGTCACGAGGCTTAGTAACAGGGCGAGGGTGTTAGTCAGGTTTGAAATCATGCGTATATTTTTGTTTTAGCTTTAGTGCTGTCTAAAAATATAGCATAAGTTTTATAAATTGTCAATTGTGTGTCGTTAATTACTCGTGGTGATAGGGGTTGCCAGCAGCAATCTCCTGCGCGCGGTAGAGCTGCTCGGCCAGTAGCAGACGCACTAGCTGGTGCGGAAACACCAGCGGCGAAATCGACCACACGATATCAGCCCGCTGATGGACCGACTCGTCCACCCCGTAAGCCCCGCCAATTATCAGCACGACCTGGCGGGACTGCTCCAGCGGGGCAAGCAGCAACCGGGAAAGACCGGGGGAATCCAGCAGCTTGCCGCGTTCGTCCAGCAGCACCACGAAATCGTCGGGTTTAATACGCGAAAGCAGGCGCTCAGACTCTTCCTGGCGCGCCTTGGGGCCTTCGCGGGCCGAATGCGGCAAAAGTACCCATTCCACGGTAAACGGCCGTTTCAAGCGCGTCTCGTAGCGTCGTATGCCGTCCTCGACCCATGCCTCGTGCTTTTTGCCGACGGCAAGAATGCGGATCGGCATTAAAACCTCAGCTTCTCCGCAGTGGCCGCCAGCTGGGCGTGGTCGGGTTCGCTCTCCATATCCTGCGGCACGTTGTACCCGGCAGGGGTGTTGAACGGCACTAGCTGCACGTGGGCGTGCGGCACGTCGACGCCGATCACCTTGACGCCGACGTATTTTACGCCAAGTACCTCGCGCATGCGGCGGGCAATAACCTTGGCCGCAGCCATCACGGCCTGGTAATCCTCGTCGTCCAAATCCCACACGAATTCTATTTGGCGCTTGGGAATCACCAGCGTGTGGCCGGTGGTTACCGGGTGGATATCAAGAAACGCGAGCACGCGCTCGTCCTCGTACACCTTATGTGACGGTATTTCACCTTTGACGATTTTCGTAAAAATAGACTCTTCCATACCTTTAGTATACCCTTTTCATCTGGTATAATCATAGCGACGTGGAGAGGTGCAGGAGTGGTTGAACTGGCCGCTCTCGAAAAGCGGTGAACCGCAAGGTTCCGAGGGTTCGAATCCCTCTCTCTCCGCCATAGGAATTATTTATGACAAAAGAACACGTCGCCGTCACGCAAAAGCCCCAAGAGGACAGTAACCTGGCCATCGTCTCGATGGTGCTTGGCGTGGTGTCGATGACCGGCCCGGGCCTGCTGCTTGGGATTCCCGCAATTATTACCGCCAGTATCGCCCTCAAGAAAAAACTAGCCGGCCGCGGCCTGGCTATCGCAGGGCTGGTTACTGGCATTATCAGCACCGTACTATCACTGCTCTTCTTCGCCTTTATGGCATTTCTTATTATGTGGAGCGTTGCCCACCCCGAGGAGCTGCACAACAACCGCACGCCAGGTGACTGGTCGGAACGCGAAGACGCGCCGTACTATCCTTCGCAAACATAAGCACCACCTCTTATAGGGGTATTGACATATATCGACTTATACCGTACGATTACCCCAGTCCGAAACAGGCAGGGGGAGACCCCTCAACCAGGGAGGTCTAAGTGACCACCAACGGAACCAAGCAGGGCAAAAAGGGCAAGCGCAGTCCGCTTGTCGCCCTGAAGCCGCTCGTCATCCTGACGCCCGCAGACCACGCCCTGGACATCGTCCTCGGCGTGGAGGGCATCACCCGCTCCCAGCGCGACGCCGCCATCGAGTACCTCAACGAGACGCTCGCGGGCAGCGACAGCTTCAAGCTGGGAGAGTCGCGACGCGGCGGCGAGTACGTCCTGCACGGGACCACCGCCGCCTACGTCGGCGACGAGGAGTTCCACGCGCTCTGCCAGGCGACCGTCCGCCCGAAGTACCCGTTCGTCGGGGAGCTGACGATGAAGGCCGCCCGGCTGGACCGCAAGCTGATGGGCGTGGAGTGCGTCGTCACGGCCAAGTTCCGCAGCAGCCTCAGGACGCCGGTGCTGCCCCAGCTCGACACCACGCCCTCCGAGGCGCTGGCGCTGGAGCACGAGGGCAACGCCATCGCGTTCACCGTCCGCGACCCGGACCGGCCGGACAGCGACCTGATCAAGGACGCCCTGGCCGTCGCCGCCGCGTTCGGCGTGTACGTCGAGAAGGCGCCTCGCCAGGTGGCCGACGAGGACCGGCGCGCCCGGCTGTACCCGGAGTTCCGCCACACGGCACTCTCCGGCTGACAGCCCGGCACAGGAGCTGATGCTCCTGGGGAGAACGCTTCCCGAACAAGCATCCCGGATGAGCCAGGCCTCGCGCAGCACCAGCGCGCAGAGGCCCGGCTCTCCGGAGTACGACCCATAGAATTTATCCAAGAAAAAAGACCCATCAAAACGATGAGTCTTTTTTCTTGGTACACCCGACAGGATTCGAACCTATGACCTTTGGCTCCGCAAGCCAACGCTCTATCCAGCTGAGCTACGGGTGCAAAATGCGGTGTCACACACGTGGTCGTGCATGGCCCCGCTTTTCGTGTAACTAGAAGGTACTTTCAGCCACCAAAAAAGCAGTGAACATCGGCTATTGTACCATGTACACCTGTTATGTGGCAAGGTTTGTCAGATACGAAGTTTTCGGATGAGGCGGTCCATGAGATCGAGGTGCAGCTCTTGCATGGGCAGGCGGGCGCCGAGCATGTCGACGATCGCCTCGCCAGCTTCTTCAGGAAAGTAGACCGATACCCCAACGCGGAAACGTTTTGTCGGCACGAGCATGATCGAGTATTCTTTGCCGTCGTGGATCACGCCGAACGATTTGAACTCGGCGAACGAATAGAGGCGATCGTTGACATGAAGACCCTGCTTACTGAGCGTATAGTCGATAAGCCGCGGTGGGCGATGCGAGTACACGATGAGTGCGGCGGCCATGACTGGTATAAGAATCGCGAACGTGATCGACTGGATCACGAACACCGCGATGGCGATCAATAGCAATACGACAGCAGCAAAACCAAGGAACCAACCCGGGCCCTTCTCTGGATGAATGTACTCGTGAGCCTGCCAGTGGACCGGCGGGAGCTCTTGGGCTTCGGGTGCTTGTTGTTCCTGAGGTGCAGGGGCGGGAGTGGTCGGAGATTCGTCTGCCTGTTCGGCAAACGTGGCGGGCTGTTCGGTCGCTGCATCCGGCGTCAGGGTGACGACGGGCTCCGCCGCTTCAGGTTGCGGCGTTTCTAGAGGATTGGTCGCATAAGGCGCCTGGGACGGCTGCTCTTTAGGCTGCTGCCAATCTGTCGGTTTCCGATCTGGTTGCATAAAATCAGTATACCATGAGCGAATTTAGTTCGGACCCGGATTTTGGCAATTCGCCAATAGGTAGGCCAAATGAACGTAGCCCAAAATAAAATGCAGCCGAAACGACTGCATTTTAGAATTGGCTACTTGGCGGAGGAGGGGAGATTCGAACTCCCGCTACAGGTCTCCCCGTACTAACGATTTAGCAAACCGTCCCCTTCAGCCACTTGGGTACTCCTCCAACTCGAATCATTGTAGCATATTACAGATACGGCACATAGACTTTTTGCGTATTTTTTGCTATTATGAATATATATGGTGTAAAACCATAGGAGCCTGAATATGAAGCGAAAGACGATTGCCTACATGACTACGCTTGGTATGGCCGCCGTTTCCCTGGCGAGCATTCTTTTGGCTCCTACAAGTTTCGCTTTCAACCTCTCTATCGAAGATGGCGCCAACTCGGCCCGTGGCGTCGACCAAGCAACCGACTTGTTTGGTAACACGGGTATCTTTACTACTGTTACGAACGTGATGCTGTTTATCGTGGGTGCTATTAGCGTGATCATGGTCGTTATCGGCGGCCTGCGCTACGTGGTGTCAGGCGGTAACTCGGGTAACATTACTACCGCGAAAAACACTATCCTTTATGCCATCGTCGGTCTTATTATTGCGATCATGGCGTACGCAATCATCAATTTCGTGATTGGCAGTTTTATTCCTGGCGTCGGCGGTGGGCTTGGCGGCGGGGGAACGAACGTTTAGCAAAACCTAGAGGAATCAGAATCTTCCTTTCGCCATAGAAAATACCCCCGAGTTGGGGGTATTTTCTATGGCGGAGAGGGAGGGATTCGAACCCTCGGTACCATTGCTGGCACGACGGTTTTCAAGACCGTTACCTTCAACCACTCGGTCACCTCTCCATAAGTGGCTGCACCGTATAATAACAGATACGGCAGCGTTAGTCGAGAGGCTGGCGGGCAATTGCCGCCACCCACACGTCACCGGCACCAGCGTCTTTTAATGCTTTGGCGGCATAGTGAAGCGTCGAGCCCGTCGTGATGACATCGTCAATCAAGAGATACGTCGTAGTGCCGCTAAGGTTACCCGCGCACCCAAATGCCTCTCTCGCCTGGCGGTTTCGCTGCTTACGGCCATGGCCGCGCTGGGTCGTCGATGTCTGCCTGTATAGCAGGCTTTTGGCTTTCACGCCCTGGAGCTTGGCGAGCCGTTTAGCGATCAAACGAGTATGATCGTAGCCCCTCTGGCGAATGTGAGAGCCCACCGTTGGAACAGGAACCACCACACAATCAGCCGGCAGATTACCGATGCACTCGCTCAGCAGGGAAGCCAACACCTTGTGAGCGGCATAGTTGTTGTAAAACTTATAACTATCGATGACCTCCCGCAGAACTCCTGATCTTTCACCGACGCACCAGGCGCGGGAATATGGAATAATACATGTTTTGCATACACCTGTCGCCGAGGCCATCCCGCCGCATGCCACGCAGCCTTCGAAATACTCCAAACTGATGTCGTATTTACAATTATCGCACAAAACGGCGCCGATTTCTCCGCAAGAACAACAGGGGTGTGGTGCAATGGTCGAAAATAGGGCGTCAAGCATTGTACTTTTTACGTTTTACTTTAGCGTTATGTTGATTATAGCGTAGATGTTGGTTATAATGTGAAAGACTATTTGTCAATAGAGCCTAGAGAAAAGTGGAGGATATCATGGCCCGCAAACAAAACGATGATCTCTTGATCGAAGACGAACTCGCCGCCGCGTTTCTTAACGATGATGAGCTCGCACAGGAACAGCCGCAGCAAGCAGCGCCCCAACAGGCTCCTGCAGACGATTCTGCTTGGGAAGACTCAGAAGAAGACTTTCCAGGTCAGCTCGCCGTTGACGTGTACGAAACTGACGAGCGCCTTATTGTTAAAGCTCGCACGGCAGGTGTAAACAAAGAAGACCTCGATGTCAGCATCAGCGACGGCATCCTGACAATCAGCGGTACGCTCAGTAGCGGTGACGACACCGACGCTACCAACTGGCACATCCAGGAATGCTACTGGGGCGAATTCAGCCGCACGCTCGCACTTCCTGTTCCAGTCAAGGAAGACGAAGTCGAAGCTGTCCTTAAGGACGGCGTCCTGACGATCAGCTTCAGCAAGATCAAGCAGGAACAAGCCAAGAAGATTACCATTCAGTAATCATCTGGCCACCTTATAAAAAACAGCTCCTGATGGGCAGGGAGCTGTTTTTGTTTGGATTGGTTTTTTGGCAAGGGGGTGAAGGGCGGGTAAAACGGACATAAAAAAATAACGCCCGCGACTACGAGCGTTATTTGTCTGAAGGCAACTGTTATTGGTTTGCTGAGAAGCTGGTAATAACGAAGTTGACCAGTGCGTAGGCAAGAATAGCTACGACGATACCAACGATGGCATAAAGAATGGTGTTCTTGGCGCTCGTAACGGCACCGCTGTCACCACCAGATACTACGTAGCGAATACCACCGATGATCAGCATGATAACCGAGATAGCACCGATGATGAAGAGCAGTACGTTGGTGATAGTCTTGAAGATACCACTTTCGCCGAACAGGTCTGACTGCTGGTCCTTACCCTGGGCACAACCGGCACCACCGCCAAGGCCGCCGCTGGCGTCGTTCGTACATTCTGCAGCGTTAGCTACAGGGGTGCTGACGACGTTAGCCGCTGCGGTAACACCGAGCGCAAGTGCTGGGACGATCAGAAGCGCCTCTAGACTTTTCTTGATAACGTTTTTCATCTGTTTATTCCTTTCTTAGGATTACTATCTATAGTTTATACCAAACAAGGTGGTTTTTGTTAAGAGTTTTGACTAGAACTGCTGGAGTACGAAATTGACGATAGAGTAGGCCAAAATAGCAACGATAAGACCGATAACCGCATACAGAATGGTGTTCTTGGCGCTCGTAATAGCACTACTATCGCCATTACTGGTCGTGTAGCGAATACCACCGATGACGATCATGACGACGGCAATCGCACCGAGAATATAGAGCAGGATATTTACGATAGTCTTGATGCGTGCGCCAAGGTTACTTGTTTCACCGCCGCCGCCAGCTTGGGTGACACCACCCTTGATTTGGTCGGCAGGCGCTGCGCTCACGTAACTAGGTGCGAACGTAAGGACGCCGAGTAAGGCGGCAATTGATATAACGGCTAGTTTGATTTTATTCATAATGACTCCTTTTAGAACCAACTTACGACAAAGTTTACGATAGTGTACGACAGGATGGCAACGATAAGGCCGACGACCGAGTAGAGGATGGTATCTTTGGCGGATTTGATAGCACTGCTATCGCCATTACTGGTCGTGTAGCGGATACCGCCGATGACGATCATGACGACGGCGATCGCACCGAGGATGTAAAGCAGGATATTAACAATGGTCTTAATACGAGCGCCAAGGTTACTTGTTTCACCACTACCGCCGGCCTGGGTCACACCATCTTTGATTTGGTCGGCAGGCGCCGCGCTGACGTAACTAGGGGTGAACGTAAGGACGCCGAGCAGAGCGGCGATTGAAATGACGGCTAGTTTGATTTTATTCATAATGACTCCTTTTAGAACCAACTTACAACAAAGTTTACGATAGTGTACGACAAGATAGCAACGATAAGGCCGATAACCGAATAGAGGATGGTGTCCTTGGCGGACTTGATAGCGCTGCTGTCACCGTTACTCGTGGTGTAGCGTATACCGCCGATCACGATCATGACGACCGCGACGGCACCGAGAATGTAGAGCAAGATATTGATGACCGTCTGGATCAGCGGACCGACCGTGTCGCCCTTGGCCTTACAAACAGCCGCATCGGCGTTGTTCTTACATTGGTCAAAGACATTGATAGCGGCGGCGTTTTGCGCCGGTACGAGCGCTGCACCACCAAATCCCAAAAGAAGGGCTAACGTTACGGTAAGTTGTTTCCATTTCTTCATATTAAAATCTTCCTAAGACGAATTGTGTTATTGCAAATGCTGCTATTACTACTATAAGCCCAGTTACCGCTCCGATGATAGCGTTTTTTGCGGTTTTTAGGTTGCCGGCGTCGCCGTCGGATGTCACGTAAATATAGCCAGCAAACACGATGATGATGACGCATAAGATACCGGCCGCCCCGTAGACGACATTCAACAGGCCGTTAAGCGCATCGTTGGCGTTATCGACCTTTGGCACGCCAATCTTACCTGGGTCGATTTTTTTCGTGCCCTCTGCGGCGAGCAGTTTCAGTGTTTCTATCATTTTATTGCTCCTGCGATAAGGTTGATGATCGCAACTGACATTATAGATATGATGAGACCAATAACAGCGTCCATAATGATCTTTTTGGCCTTGGCCATTTCACCCGGATCCCCAATACTGGTCATATACTTGAACCCGCCGCGGATAATAAACCCGGCTGCCAGGTAACCCACGAGCTGCAGCATGATCTCGATGATATTAAGGACGATCGTCCAAATGAACGTCGACAGGCCGCCAGCGTCCTTAGGGCTCTTGATGTTACAGTTCCCGTCGGTCAGGCCCTTGAACCATGCCGGGAAGGTGAGGAGCGTGTCGTTACATGCGGCAAATGCGGTTTGCGGTGCCGCCACTCCTAGCGTTGCGCCGCCGGCCGTGGCGACAAAGAAGAGTGCTGCTATCCAATTTCGTATTTTTTTAACCATATTCTTCCGTTTCCTATGTAAATATTCCACCTGGCACCAAGAAGTTGAGCAAGAGATACATCGACGCGTACGCGATGATGCCGATGATAACGTTACGGATGATGTCCTTGGCCTGCTTGGTTTGGTCGGCATTTTGCGACGAGGTGGTGTAGAGGATCGCGCCGTACACGATACCGCCTACAGCGAGAATACCCACGCCAGCCGTCATAATATTAAGGACGAGCAGCAACAGGCCCCATACGCCCGTATCCTCGGCATTTTTAGCACCAGCCTTTTGGTCACAATTAATAATAGAGGTTTTCGCACCGCC
Organism: Saccharimonadales bacterium (SeqCode); assembly: GCA_035760845.1. Lineage (GTDB taxonomy): Bacteria > Patescibacteriota > Saccharimonadia > Saccharimonadales > Saccharimonadaceae > CAMLKC01. The sequence continues at coordinate 13,704 of DASTSD010000136.1, forward strand.
ACAGTCGGCAAAAGCCGGTGTCGCAGCCATCATGCCTACCCCCGTCGTCAGACCGGCCATGAGTGCAAGTGCTACAATTTTTTGTTTTATCTTCATACCTGCTTATAAAATACGATATCTAGCCCAGACGCGCAAGGGGAGATACCGCTTCAAAGCCCATGCGTATTTTGTGTGTAAAAAAGGCTACACTAGATTGACTTTTTACCTATAAAATGGTACCATAATACCGATATGTGGATTGCACGAGAGGCAAATCCGTTCGGTAGCTTATCGATTCGGAAGTTATTGTTATTCATCGCCGCCGTCTGTGCGGCGTCTTTTGCCTATATTTTCGTATCCGCACCAACGACGCACGCCGCCGACGCCCAGTGGGCAGGCGAGTCGATTCTCTACAACCAAAACTCCTACGTCAAACAGGCCGATGCGCCCGAAGGCAACAGCATGGGCCTTACCAAGGGAACGCACATCTACTCCTACACCGAGGACAAGCCAACCGATGGCAGCGCTCAAAAAACCCACATCCTTTACTTTGAACCGAGCGCCGACCCTACCAAGGCTACCTCGGCAAACTACGCCGTCTACGACTTCACGCCACCCGATAATTTCAAGAATCCTTCCGACAAAAAGACCATCAGCCTCGAGGAAAAATCCGCTGACAGCTCCAAAACGACCAGCTGTGTCGTACAAGGAATCGGGTGGATAGTATGCCCGGTCACGAACTTTTTCGCCAGTGCAATGGACTGGCTCTTTAACGTTTTGAGCGGATTTTTGGCCGTGCGGCCGGC
>DASTSD010000137.1:0-7256 GCA_035760845.1 Saccharimonadales bacterium (SeqCode)
ATTCCGCCGATCTCTAGCCACGCCTGCCAATGGGCGGGCAGGGTGTCCTCGCCGGTTGCAATACGGGTGAGGCGGTCGATGTTTGCTGGCGTCACATCAATCGGAATTAGCTCGTCGGCGTAGGGCATACTGGCGATAAACGTATAGAGGCTTGGTCCGGTGCCACTGTCAATATGGCGTACAGAACGGCCGCTATTACGAAGTCGCTGAAACTGTCTGGTTCTGTCCTTTAGCGCAAAGACAAGCGTTGCGAATATATTGAGATCATCTGCCGGGATACCGCGAACATTGTTGGACTCATCAGCCGCATCGCCGCTCATATACAGGTGTTCGTAATTGCGCGCCCCATCCGGGGTGATAGCTTGATAAAGCGGCTTGTCTTTCTGGCGGTAAGGATGAGGAAGATTTTGCATTGGCCTTAGGGTAGCGCGTTAAGAGAGGGTAGTATAAACTGTTCACCATAGTGAACAACAAAGCGAAATTAATTGAAGACCTCGAAGCCGCTAATCTACCAAGAGATGCGGCAAAGTTGTATATCGAGTTGTTCGGAGGGCCGAGCACGCATCTGCAATTGGCTCGCATGACGGGCATCAATCGGACCAAAGTTTACCGATTAGTGGAACTGCTGCAAAAGCGCGGTCTTGTCTCGAAGCGCACGGATGACAGGGGGACGTTCCTGGTGGCAAATGACCCGAGCGTGCTTGAGATTGAGCTGACTACAGAGGAGGCAACGCTTAAGTATAGGCGACGGGCACTGAACGGAGCAATTCCGCATCTCAAGATGCTACATAAGGACATGAAGAATCCGTTCGTTATCCATACGTATGAGGGTTCCAGTGGGCTCCGTCAAATGCAGTGGCATGAGCTGCAGGCCAAGAACGAGCTGCTGACGTTTGGTAATACTACGATTGAAGATATGGTGGTCGACCATTATTGGGCTGAACGTATGCGAGAGCGAACCGTAAAAGCCGGATACCGTACGAGGGAGATTTATAATGAGGCTAACAGGAGTCCGGACTTTACGAATAATGCCGAGTATTTAAAGTTGTACGAGGCGCGCCGTGTTTCGGAGACGGAACTGCCAGTGGCGACGCCGATGGTTATTTATAACGACACGGTCGCGATTTATCAGTTTATGGGCGAAAAGCGCGTCGGCGTGGAGATTATCAACGAGGGCTTCGCCCGCACGATGAAGAGTATTTTTGAGCTCTACTGGAACATGGCCGAGAAAATCGATTATTAACGGTTTTTTATCTTGACGATTTGCACCGATTGCTTCACAATGGGTACCAAGAAGTAGTGTAGTTGTGGTTACTTATGTCTTTTGTGCGAGTGGCAACGAGCAAAGGACAACCGCACTTAGAGAATCTTCGGCGCCGATTCCAATCACTAATACAATTAAACCAGCGAGGAGCAATTCGTGGCAAAAACCCAGCCCAGCGCGACCAAGCGTGTCTTTTTCACCAGCACAGACAACGCTTTGGCGCTACCTAACCTCATCGCTCACCAGGAAGACTCTTGGCGTGAATTCGTCGAGACTGGCTTGAGCGAAATATTCGCAGAACTTAACCCGATCGAGGATTACACCGGTCAGAAACTTGAACTGCGTTTCAAGAAGTACGAATTCCAGGATCCTAAGACGACCGAGCAGGACGCGAAAGAAAACAACCTCACTTTTGACGCGCCGCTACACGCGACCGTCGAGCTGACCAACAAGGTTACCGGCGAAGTCAAAGAGCAAGAAATCTACCTGGGTGACTACCCATGGATGACCGACCGCGGTACGTTCATCATTAACGGTACCGAGCGTGTCGTCGTTTCGCAGCTGATCCGTTCGGCCGGTGTGTTCTTTACTGCCGACACGGTCAACGGCCGCAACTACTACGGCGCCAAGCTTATTCCAGGCCGTGGTGCATGGCTCGAGTTCGAGACTGCGTCTAACGGTGCTATTTACGTCAAGATCGACCGCCGCCGCAAGCTGCCTGTTACCACGCTGCTGCGCGCGCTTGGCCACAACAAGACCAGCGAAATCAAAAGCCTGTTCGAAGATACTGACACAGGTGAAGTCAAATACATCGACGCCACCCTCGAGAAAGACGCTGCCCGCGGTTCGAACGAAGCCCTCATCGAGGTCTACCGCCGCCTGCGCCCAGGCGACCTTGCCACCGTTGACAACGCCCGCAGCATGATCGAGCGCATGTTCTTCGACTTCAAGCGCTTTGACTACAGCCGTGTCGGCCGTTACAAACTTAACCAGCGCCTCGGCCTCGACGTAGCCAACACTACCGAGAACCGCGTCTTCCAGATGAGCGACCTGATCGCTATCATCAAGGAAATCATCCGCCTCAACAACACGCAGGACGCTGTCGACGACATTGACGCCCTGTCTAACCGCCGCGTCAAGCTCGTTGGTGAGCTCGTTGCGCGCCAGTTCCGTGTCGGTATGCTCCGCATGCAGCGTAACGCCATGGACCGCATGAGCATGAGCGACATCGAGACGGTTACCCCAGGCCAGCTGATCAACGCCCGCCCGGTCGTTGCTGCCGTACGCGAATTCTTCGCCAGCTCGCAGCTTTCGCAGCTGATGGATGAGGTCAACCCGCTTTCAGAGCTCAGCCACAAGCGCCGCCTCAGCTCGATGGGTCCTGGTGGTCTTTCTCGCGAACGCGCAGGGTTTGACGTTCGTGACGCCCACCCGACTCACTACGGCCGTATCTGTTCTGTTGAGACGCCGGAAGGTGCCAACATCGGGCTGGTACTTAACCTCGCCAGCTACGCCCGCGTCAACGAGTACGGCTTTATTGAAACGCCATACCTGATCGTTAAAGACGGCAAGGTAACCGATGAAGTCGTCTACCTTGACGCTTCACAGGAAATCACCGAAGTCATCGCCGACGCTGGTGCTGAGTTGAACGAAGACGGCAGCTTTGCCGCAGAGCGTGTGAGCGCCCGCAAGCACCTCAAGCCAGAGCAGGTAGACGTGAGCGAAGTTACCTACATGGACGCTGCCCACAAGCAGATTCTCGGCCCTCCAGCCAGCCTCGTGCCATTTATCGAGAAGAACCGTGTGGACCGCTCTTTGACCGGTACGAACATGCAGAAACAGGCTGTACCACTCCTGACTCCTGAGGCACCGACCGTTGGTACGGGCATCGAGGCCGAAGTTGCCAAGAACACCAGCCAGCTTATCCTCGCTGAAGGCGATGGTGAAGTCGTTCGCGCCGACGGCAAGATCGTCGAAGTCAAGTACAAAGACGGCGTTAAGAGCTACGAGCTGATCCACTTTGCCAAGAGCAACGACGATCGCTCGATCAACCAAAAGACCCGCGTTATCCGCGGCCAAAAGGTAAAGAAGGGTGACATCCTGATCGAAGGTGCCTCTATCGCTGACGGCGAACTGGCCCTTGGTCGCGACCTGACGGTTGCCTTCATGCCTTGGGGTGGTTACAACATGGACGACGCTATTGTCCTGAGCGACCGCATCGTGAAAGAAGACGCCCTGACCAGCATCAACATCAAGGACTACACTGTTGAAGTCCGCGAAACCAAGCTTGGTCCAGAAATCGTTACCCGCGACATTCCAAACGTGAGCGAAGAATCGCTTCGTCACCTCGACGAAAACGGTATTGTTCAGGTTGGTAGCGAGGTAAAAGCCGGCGACGTGCTCGTTGGTAAGATTACGCCAAAGGGTGAGCAGGAGCTCAGTTCTGAAGAACGCCTCCTCCGCGCCATCTTCGGTGAAAAAGCCAAAGACGTCCGCGACACCTCGCAGCGCATGAACAACGCCGGTGGCGGTAAGGTTGTCGGCGTGAAGATCTTCAGCCGCGAGAACGGCCACGAACTCAAGGCTGGCGTGCTGATGCAGATCCAAATCTTCGTTGCCCAGCTCCGCAAGATCTCGGTAGGTGACAAGCTTGCCGGTCGTCACGGTAACAAGGGTGTCGTCGCTAAGATTCTCCCTGTTGAAGACATGCCATTCATGGAAGACGGTACTCCTGTAGACGTCGTCCTGAACCCGCTCGGTGTGCCTAGCCGTATGAACATCGGCCAGCTGTTCGAGACCCACCTTGGTATGGCTGCCCGCGCCCTTGGTTACAAGGTTGCAACGCCTCCATTCAACGGCGTTCCAAACGAAGTCATCTCTGACGAGCTTGAAAAAGCCGGCTACGCCCGCGACGGCAAAAGCCAACTGTTTGACGGCCGCACCGGCGAAGCCTTTGAGGAGCGCACCACTGTCGGTGTCATGCACATGATCAAGCTGCACCACATGGTCAGCGACAAGATCCACGCCCGCTCGACTGGTCCATACACCATGGTTACCCAGCAGCCACTCGGTGGTAAGGCACAAAACGGTGGCCAGCGCTTCGGTGAGATGGAGGTATGGGCACTTGAGGCATACGGTGCTGCGGCAACCCTGCAGGAAATGCTGACGATCAAGTCAGACGACACCTACGGCCGTGCCAAAGCCTACGAATCGATCATCAAGGACGAACCTATCGTTGGTCCTAAGCTGCCAGAGTCATTCAACGTGCTCGTTAAGGAGCTCCAGGGTCTTGGCCTCCGCGTCGACCTGCTCGACGAGTCTGAAGACGCCGTCGTTGACGCCGAAAACGTCATTGCTAGTGCCGGCCCAGCCGACAAGACCGTCCCGGCCGCTGATGACGACGAAGATGTAGAGACCGTTCTGGACGAAGCCGACGAGATCGGTGATATCGAAGAAGGGATGAGCATCCAAGATATTGACGAAATTGAAAGGAAGGAGGCGTAATATGAGCCGAGTTGTCGCAACTAACGGAATTGCTGACTTTGACGCCGTGCGTCTCGCAGTAGCCAGCCCAGAGGATATCCTCAAGTGGAGCTATGGTGAAGTCACGAAGCCTGAAACCATTAACTACCGTACCCAAAAGCCTGAGCGCGATGGTCTGTTCTGTGAACGGATCTTCGGCCCAGTCAAGGATATCAACCCACACGACAACAAGCTCAAGGGCGTTCGCTCCCGCGAAGCTGCTGTCGACAAGAACGGCGAACTCGTAACCAAGAGTATCGTCCGCCGTGAGCGCATGGGTCACATCCAGCTGGCCGCTCCAGTCGCGCACATCTGGTTCATGCGCGGGACCCCAAGCGCCATGAGCCTGCTGCTTGGCATTACCGTTCGTAACCTCGAGCGCATCGCGTACTTTGCTACCTACGTCGTCCTGAAAGCCGACGAAGAAAAGCGCGACCAAATGCTTGCCGACCTTGAAGCCGAGACCGAAGCCGGCCGCGCCGCTATCAAGATCCGCTACGAGCGCGAAGCATCTGCCGAAGACGCAGACGTAAAGAGCCTGGCTGAACAGCAGTCACGCGAAGTCGAAGAGCTCAACGACATGTACATGGTCAAGAAAGCCCAGCTCGAAAGTCTCGTAAAGGGCGCGCTTATCAGCGAGACCGACTACCGCAACTTGCCTGAAGAATACGAAGAACTCGTAGAAGTCGGCATGGGCGGCGTTGCCCTTAAGGCGCTCCTCGACGAGATCGATCTTGGCAAGCTGATTGCCGAGCTGAGCGAAGAAGCCGAAGGCGCCAAGGGCCAGCGCGAAAAGAAGCTCCTCAAGCGTCTCAAGGTGCTTGAGGGCATGTACGCTGCCGGCATCCGCCCGAACAGCCTTGCCCTGACCGTCCTGCCAGTGATCCCACCGGACCTTCGCCCGATGGTACAGCTGACCGGTGGCCGTTTTGCTACCAGCGACCTCAACGACCTTTACCGCCGTGTCATCAACCGTAACAACCGTCTCAAGAAGCTGATCGACCTCAACGCGCCGGAAGTTATCCGCCGCAACGAGATGCGCATGCTCCAAGAGGCTGTCGACGCCTTGATCGACAACAGCGCAGCTAGAGGTGGCCGCGCCGTCAACGCGACCGGTGGCCGTCGCCGCCTGAAATCAATCAGCGACATGCTGAAAGGTAAGCAGGGTCGTTTCCGTCAGAACCTTCTTGGTAAGCGTGTCGACTACTCTGGCCGTTCGGTCATCGTGGTCGGTCCTAAGCTCAAGATCAACCAGTGTGGTCTGCCAAAGCAGATGGCACTCGAGCTATTCAAGCCGTTCATTATCAGCTGGCTGATCCGCGGCGAGCACGCCCACAACATCCGCTCGGCAACCCGCCTTATCGAGGCAGGTGACGCGCTGGTATGGGACGCGCTTGACGCCGTGATCGAAGGCAAGTACGTGCTCCTTAACCGCGCACCGTCACTCCACCGCCTCTCGATCCAGGCCTTCCAGCCGAAGCTCGTCGAAGGCAAGGCTATCCAGCTGCACCCGCTCGTGGCTAACGGTTTCAACGCCGACTACGACGGTGACCAGATGGCCGTCCACCTTCCGCTTTCAAAGGAAGCCCAGCGTGAAGCCCGCGAGCTGATGTCTGCAACCAACAACCTGCTGAAGCCTGCCGATGGCGCCCCAGTGCTTAACATCGGCCAGGACGTCGTGCTTGGTAACTACTACCTGACGTACGAAAAGCCAGGTGCCCAGACCGACGAGGTCAAGGCCTACAGCTCTGTCTACGAAGCCGAAATGGCCTACGACAACGGCAAACTGCAGCTCCAGACCCCAATCCGCGTTTACGCCAAGGGTGAAATCCGCAACACGACGCTCGGCCGCGTGTTCTTCAACGAAATCCTGCCCGCCGACATGCCATACGACAACAATGTCCAAAGCAAGAAGCAGCTCAAGAAAGTACTCGCTAAGATCTTTAACAAGTACGGCGCTGAAGAAACCGCTAAGACCGCCGACCGCATGAAGGGCCTCGCGTTCCGTTTTGCGACCGTTGCCGCCGTATCAACCGGTAAGGACGACTACATCCACTTCGACGAGATCGGTGAGTTCGTTGCCGAAGGTGACGCCAAGACGGCGCTCATCTCCGAGCAGTACGACCAAGGCCTCATCACCGAGGATGAGCGTTACGGCCTTACGGTTGCCGCATGGCGCAACGTCGACCGCCAGGTAACTGAGTTCCTGCAGTCACAGCTCAAGAACATGGACACCAGCATCAGCGTGATGGTGAACTCTGGTGCCCGTGGTGATATCTCTAACGTGAAGCTCGCAAGCGCCATGGTCGGTATCATGGTGGACGCGACTAACCGCGAGATCGAGCTGCCTATCCGCAGTAGCTACCGCGCTGGTCTGTCGTCACTGGAGTCATTCGTGGCTACCCGTGGTGCCCGTAAGGGTCTGATCGACACCGCTCTTAAGACCGCCGACTCGGGTTACCTGACCCGC
>DASTSD010000138.1:0-2579 GCA_035760845.1 Saccharimonadales bacterium (SeqCode)
AACTGTTCAGTACCGGGCGTCGGTGAGGTTGGCGAAGAAAGTGCCGCCAGCGTGTGGCCACCGTACTTTGGCGGACTACCGACTATTTGCAGCACATAGCCATCGCTGAGATACGTGCGCACGCGGACCATCATGGTTTTGTATGCGGTCGTCTCGGCGCTCAGCGTCCCGAGGTTGGAGATACCGGGATCGACAATGACTTCAAGCAGCGGGTTGCTATCAGTCGTGGCGATAGTGCCGAATTGCGCCGTACTCGCCGGGCTGGTACTGGTGTCAGCCGAAGCATCGCCAAGCGACACCTTGGCACAGTACTGGCTGGAACACGCCTTGGAGTTAGATACGGCGTTAAAGTCGGTATCGGTCACCTTATAGTGTGTCGAGCTGGAAGTCTCGGCGTTCGCGGCCGTCGCGCCAAAGCTAAGAATAGCTACAAAAAGCAGCACGACCTTGGCATATCTCCACAGCTCTTTCTTTCGCATAAGCTTTATGGGTATTATCGCTTACCTGGGGTAAAAACACAACTAGCGCTCGCCCCGTAAGTATAGTAAGCTAGGACTAAACATAACCGAAAAAACAACAATGGATTCCGACAAGAACACGCCCGAGAACGACAGCCAGCCATCCAAGGATGAGCAGGCGCCTGCTGACGCCCTGAGCCGGACGCCGGACGATCTTGAAAAAGAGCGGGCCGAAACCGCCGCCAAAGAAGAGGCCGCTGCAGCCGACTCCGGCATAAAAAAGCAGTCGCCGATCAAGAAGTTCCTGCGTAAGGTGAACTTGTATTTCCTGATGTTCTTTTTGCTGATCATCGTGGCGGGTGCGATTACCATTGTTAATTACCTGAACAGCCAAAAGGCCACGCCAGAATCCAGCATCAACGCACAGAACCTTAGCCAAGAAGCCCTGAAGCAGCTAGCGAACACCGACGCCTCGGTTGGTAACTCGTCGCAAACTTTGACCATTCAAGGTAACGCCATTATCTCGGGGCAAACCCTGATGCGCGGCAACCTTAACGTAGCCGGTAACTTCCAGACTGGTGGCAGCATTCAGGCACCAAGCCTGAAGATTTCGGGTGATTCCAACCTTGGATCAGTCCAGATCAATACACTGCAGGTCGCGTCGAACACCGCTATCGAGGGTGACACTACCCTTCGCAACCTGAACGTCGCCGGCGCGGCATCGTTTGGCGGCGCGCTGACCGCCTCGCAGATTACCGTCACCGACCTTATTTTGAGCGGCAACGCCACACTACAGGTACCGAACCACATCGGCTTTACCGGCCCATCGCCTAGCCGCACGATCAACAGCGCGGTACTTGGCCGCGGCGGCTCGGCATCGGTCAACGGCTCGGATACGTCGGGCACGATCAACATCAGCACTGGCAGCGGTACGACAGCGGGCTGTTTTGCCACGATCAACTTTAGCCACCCGTTCACCCGGCAACCGCATGTCATCGTCACGCCAGTTGGCGCGGCTGGTGGCCAAACACAGTACTATGTGACCCGTTCAAGTACCAGCTTTAACATTTGTACCGCCGCTCCGGCACCAACCAACCAAACGTTCGGGTTCGACTACTTCGTCAGCAACTAAACATCGACGAACACAACCACACGGTCGGCTTTGACGTGCATGAGCGCACGGTGGATTTTGACTGTTTTTTGCCCTGACGGTGTTTCGATAGTCAGCGTACAGGGAACAAGCATGCACAAAAAATTATGGTGATGCGGCAGCACATCGAACGGCCCAATGTCATTAACGGCGCTCACGCTATAAGCGTCGCCCTCAAAATACACTTTGAACGGCGCGTAGACTTTTACTGCCATGACCGGCTTGCCTTTTGGTGCCTGAGCAGCTTGCTCGGTCTCGGCTGGTGGAGTTGCTGGTTCGTCAGCCATTATTTACCCTGCTGCGAGCGCCTGAACCGATCGTCGTCGGACTCGCCCGCCGCTCCTGCCGTGATAGGATTCTTTTGAGCGTACTCTTCTATTTTGGCAGTCGTTGCCTCGCCCTTGCCAATAATCGCCTCGACACCGTCGAGCGTTTGTTCACGGGTCATGTGTTCGCCCGGAACGCCGGTGACCTTTTCCATCACGTTGAAGCGCTGTTTGAAGAATTCGATCAGCTGTTTGGCCTTGTTGTAGTCGTCGCGGTCCTCGGCCGAGAGTTCGGACTCACCAATAATGGCAATAATTCCCTTAAGCGATTCGTACTTTTGCAGGATAGCCGTAGCCCTGGTGGCGAGGTCGTAGTGGCGCTCGCCCACGACTTCGGGCGTCAGCAGGCTCGACTTGGACGCCAAAATATCCACCGCCGGGCGAATACCCTGCGCAGCCACGGCACGTGAGAGCACGATGGTACTGTCGAGCTCGTGCTGGATCATCTGCACCGCTGGGTCGCTGAGGTCGTCGGCAGGCACGTAAATGGTCTGGAGCGCCGTAATGGAGCCGTTCTGGTTGCTGGCCAGGCGGTCCTGGAACGTCTTGACGTCGCTAAACACCGTCGGTTGGTAGCCACCCTCGGCCGGGGTCTGGTCGATAATGGTCGAGACCTCGTTTCGCGCCTGAATGTAGCGGTACATG
>DASTSD010000139.1:0-4998 GCA_035760845.1 Saccharimonadales bacterium (SeqCode)
GGCGTTTTGTTTCTTTCGGTTCCTGCTTCGTATCATTATGATGATGCCAGCGACGATAAGCGCCAGCGAGCCGATAATAGCGGCCAGGTTTGTCGGCTCCATCAGCCGTGCAAAACCGGTATTAGGTGTGCCGACGCCGTCGGTATTGCCGCCGGTGTTCGTACCGCCGCCAGACGTGTCGTCGGCGCAGGTGCTCGACGAAGAGTATACGCCGCTACTGTACGAGCCGCAAGAGTACGCCGCAGCGAGCGCAGACGGTGCTGGCAGTGCTACTGACGCGCCGAAACCAACGAGCGCTGCGCTGAGTGCGAGCATCCGCCATTTGCCGTTGAAGATCCTTGCTACTACCTGGCCCATTTCTTCCCTACCACTTGTATTTATACGTAATATTGCTTATATTTAAAGTGTAACAAATTCGATAAGAATTGAAAGGGACAAATACATGGGTAAGGTAGAGGGATTGTTGATACTGCTGGCGATCATCTTGATTTTGTTCGGCGCAAAGAAGTTGCCTGAACTGGCGCGCGGCGTGGGCGAATCGGTTCGCGAACTGAAAAAGGGGCTCAGCGACAACGAGCCAAAAGTTTCGAAAAAAGCCAGCTCAGAAGAAAAATAACCTCCTGATTGGAATGTGATGAGGGGACGATCGGAAACCGCCGCCCAGGCGCCTACGATGATGATCCATCACGTGAGAGAAATCCAGCTGCGGCTCTTGGCGGTAGTCGGTGTTTTAATTGCGGGTATGGTCGTGGGCTACCTGTACTACGAACCTCTGTTCGAGTTTATAAAGGCGCCCCTAAGTGGTCCCTTGCACTATACTTCCCCTGCCGGCAGCTTCACGTTCATTATTAAAATCTGTATGATGATCGGCATCATCGTCACGCTGCCCGTGGCGATTTACAATGCTATCATGTTCGTCCAGCCGGCGCTGAGCAAACGGTTGTCGCGCGCAAGGGTTTACCTTACCACCTTTGCTTCACTACTGCTTGCTACCGGCGGTGCGGCGTTCGGCTTCTTTGTCATCATTCCGCTTGCCCTGCGGTTTTTTTATAAGTTCCAGGTCGACGGCCTGGTGGCGCTCATATCGGCCGATGAATACCTGCGGTTCGTCGTGGGCGTCATCATTACGTTCGTCATTATTTTTCAGCTGCCACTGCTAATTAGCTTGATCGATCACATCAAGCCGCTGCCGCCCCGCAAGCTCCTCAAGCTCGAAAAGTATATCATTGTCGGTAGCGTGTTTATTGGTGTCGTCGTGCCGTTCGCGCTTGACCCAACGGTGCAGCTGTTGATCGCCAGCCCGATTATCGTGTTATATAACCTGTCTATTGTCATCGTCGTGATGCAACATGGCGTGCGTGCGCGCCGTATGAAACGGGCCGAAGCTCGTGCTCGTAAGCGAGCGCCGCAAGTGGCGGAACCTGCCGCTGTTCAGGCACCTGCGCCTGTAGTGGCCACGGCTCCGGTAGCTCCAGCACCTACTATTTCCGCTCCGGAGGCGCCAAAGCGCCGCCCTGTTCGCTCTATGGATGGCGTTCACAAACCGGCTACTCGTGTATCACAGTCCAAACGTCCGCTGGGGGTTCGAACGAGCGGTATGATTTCTGATGTTCGTCCTACTCCCCGGCCGGCAGCCCGCCTAACGCCGCCTCCGCGGCCATCTGGTACCATGCAGCGCCAATCGGCTGAATAATTTTTGGCTTGGCTATTGCATAAGCGGGATGCTTTTTGGTTAAATAGAGACATAAAGGATAAAAACACACATGGCAGTGAACAAACAAATCGCTCAGCTTATGACCAAAGAAATGGACCGCAAGGACTTTTTAAAGTACAGCGGCGGCGTTCTGCTAGCGGTCATTGGCGTCTCGGGGCTCCTTAATACGCTTCTCCGTCTTGGCGGTGACCGTGAAAGCAGGGGTGGCTACGGCGGCAGCGCTTACGGTCGTTAGATTTCTCAGCTAATCTTCTATTTTTACTCATCTTTTTGCTACCATCATGCTTTTGTTTGGTGTACAATCAAATTGGGAGCGCGCCCTGTGAGAAATTTAACAGGCTACTTTTGGTAGTGTAAGGGAGAGTGTATGTTACATTCACATACTTCAAACAGCGCAAAAAACTTAATCGTCACAGCAGCGGCATCGTTCGTCGGAATGCTGGCAGCCTTGCCAGTCGCCTTCCTCGTCGTATCGGCGGCCCAACCTGCGAGTGCCATGCCGAACCAGGCGACGGACGCATCATATAAACAATATCTCCAGGGCTATACTCAGGGCTACCTGGCGAATGTAAAACAAGATAACTCAAGTACTATTAACGCGCCTAACTGCGCAGATAACACCAGCAGTAGCGCATCAACGGGCTCAGGCGCGGTCGCAGAAACCGCAAGTGTATCGTACCAGCCAATGACACAAAAAGCGTGGTCGCAAAACGTCACGAATTCTTACAATACTTATACTTCATCCACGCACACTACAAACAAAATCACGAACGTCATTAATAAAAAACACGTTACTAATATCAACAGCAACAACACGATCGGTTCGAACAATACCACCGTCTCACAGGTGACCGTAAAAGATTCTGCTGGCGCCGTCGTTACGAACAGTACTACCGGTAACGGCAACGTGGTGACGGGCACTAACGTCAACAATGTCAACTCAAACAACACTACAAACACCACCGTCGACGTCGATGTAAAAGTAAAAGACTCATTTAACACCGACTCGCACGACAAAACGACGAACGTCACCAACAACACACATGTCATCAACGATTCATTCAACCACGTCAACAAAACAACCAACAACATTCACAACCACAAGACATACGTAGACAAAAAGCACGTCTACCACCTCCACATCTAAAGAGGTGAAATAAATAAAATAACCGCTCCTTTTCGCGAGCGGTTATTTTATTTATTGGAGATTGCTGACGAGGAAATCGCCATATTTGGGATCGTGGATCGCTGCGTCTATCTGTGGTGTCAGGCTGTACTTGCCGTTTGACGAGGCGGCGTTTCCATCGCCAACGTTGCCGATATAGTCCCACTTGTCGTCAACGGCGGCAAACAGTAGCACGGGGTGTGCTGGTGGCGCTGTCGTGAGGCTGATGGTTGTCATGGCCTTGTCGGCGCTGGTGACGGTTGAGGTGATCGCGCGCGAGAAGGCGGCGAGCTTGTTGTCCTTACGGTAAAGGTCGAGCAGGCTTTCGATCGTCGAGTATTCTTTGTCGACGTCGACTTTATCGGCACAGGCCATCAGATAATATGCTGGCGTACTAGCGGGCTCGCTGGTGAGCTGGCAAACGCTGCCGTTGTTGGTATAGGTCGTGAGACTGGTATCTTTCCCCGCGGCCGCCTTTTGGAAGCCTTTGCTCTCAAGGTAGCTGGTGGTTTTTTGTTGGATCGTAACCGGGTCGTTTGGCTGTGCTGCGCTTTTGGCAAAAAACATAGCGTAATTGCTTGTCGACAGGCTTACCTCGTACTTTTGCCCCTCGGCCGTGTACATAATGCGAGCTGGTGCTGTCGTGTCTTGTTGCAGTTGGTAACGCTGCGTGAAGACGCGGACCGTCTGAGGATCGATATAACCGCTAATGACGGATGCCGCACTTGGAACGGTCTTCGTTGGCGTGTTCGGGCTGGTGTCTTGGGTTGTGTTTTGATCCTTGGCGAAGTTAGAGACATTCTTCAGGAGAAGCGCTACGCCCATGCCAACAGCAAACAAAGCAACCAGAATAACGGCGACTATAATGATGCGCTTGGCTAGCTTGGAATGTTTTTGCTGGTCATCTTGCATGTCGCTCCTCCTTTCCGTGTGTTCGTTTTGTTATGGCTTAACGGTGATTTTATTATATGATTCAGGCGAGTAGTTAGAAGCAGTCCAGTAGGTTTTACATTGGTACTTGCCCCAGTATTCGACCTGCTTATTTACTCCGCTGTAATTTTCCCAGGAGTCGAGATAACCAAATGGGTGTGGTCCCCACTCGCCACCCGTCCATGCCTTGACGCGGAACGTTCCATTCAGGAGACTGGTACCGGACGGGCAAGACGACGAGTAGTTGACGACGGCCTCGACGTTGGAGGTAAAGGATGACGGGCTGAGGTAGGTTGGCGCTGCGGGCGTCGAGATGGGTTTGACTACCGTTGCGATATTGCTCTCTGGTGACTCACTGCTGGTATTGCCGCCGTCGTAACAACGCGCACGTGCCTGGAAGCTGTACCGGTAACCTTGTGAGGAGCTTGGTGGGCTAATGGTAAGTTGGGAGGATGACCATGAGTTCCAGCCCGACCATGCTCCATCGGTTGCCGTATTGGTGCTCCTGTAGCGTAGCTGGTATTGCGGCGTGCCGACCGAACACGTGGTCGTCGATGCCGTACCCTGTGCGTTCGAGCCGTTCATGGCTGCGCTCACGACCGGAGCGCCAGGTGCTGATACTGGGGATGACTGCGCTTGGTGTTGTGCCTGGACGGTCTTGATAATACCGCCGGTCGCCTCCTCGCGGTACTGGAGCGTGTAGCTGGCGCAGGCGGTACCGGTACTACAGGCACTCGTGCCGTCGCCGACATAGGCAAATACGTCCGCTCCCGATCCGGCCGTCAGGTTGCTACAGCCCGTAATGGAGTTGGTCGTGCTGCCGGATGCGGTAGGCGACACGAGGATGCTTTGGTCGATTCCCAGCAGCGCGGCGACTTGGCTGCCGCTTTGGGTCATTTGGCTGCAGCTTGGGTACTCGCCGTTTTTGCCGTAGTACTTTTCAAGTGCCTCGCTTATGGCGGTTAACCGCGAGGATCGCGTCGTGTCCCGGGCATTCACCTGCACTTTGGCATACGTAAATATAGTGATTGCAGCGAGGACCGCAATAATGACAATCACGATTGCCAGCTCAATGAGAGTAAAACCGTCGCTCTTTCTTTTCATTGTTGATTTTACTTTACTATGGCGGTTATGTTTACGTCAAATATGTTTGCTATTTGAATTTTGCTATCGCGTCGGCGATGCTATT
>DASTSD010000140.1:0-4444 GCA_035760845.1 Saccharimonadales bacterium (SeqCode)
GTAACCTACCGCCCGGGCGCCGCGTTTTGCCGCCATGCGAAGTATGATACCGTCGCCCGATCCCACATCGACCACGACGTCGTTTTTGCCCACCTCATACAGCTCTTCGAATGCGATGGCGACATCCTT
This sequence comes from Saccharimonadales bacterium (SeqCode), assembly GCA_035760845.1. Lineage (GTDB taxonomy): Bacteria > Patescibacteriota > Saccharimonadia > Saccharimonadales > Saccharimonadaceae > CAMLKC01. The sequence goes on from DASTSD010000140.1 coordinate 130, forward strand.
TTTGTGGCTCGGTACGTACGGCGCGCCGCGAAACACCACGAACCCGAACAGCAAAACGACGGCGCAGAGGATCCAAATGATCGTCATAACTGTTCGTCGAACCTCTTTTTAATAACGTTCACTTCGTTTTTCATTTGCATAAGGTCGTGCTCGATCTCGGCGGCGAGCGTCTCGGCCTCTTTGAATTTGTCGAGCGCTTTTTCGAGCTCGAACTCCTCGCTGTCAAACCACGCCACCAGCTCGTCGAGCTTGGCTGTTTTTTCTGCGATGCTACGTTTTTTTGCTGACATTTTTTACCTCCGCCGTTATAATTTCGCTGCTCTTTTCTATCTCGATCACTCCGCCCGGCTCCAGCTGGCCGCGGATCAGCGCGTAGCCTCTGGCGAGCACCCTGCGCGGATCGTACTCGGCCAATAGTTGCCGTTTGTGCCGGACGTGGTCGTCGTACTTTTCAAGCCGCTGCCTAGTAGCCGCGAACGCCCGCTGTAATGCCGATGACGTTTGCTGCTCGTAGCGTTCAAGAACCTGTTCGGTGCGTGGCAGTAGCGTCACGACGCGGCGATGAAGCGACCGAATCACCTCGTGCCGGTCCGGTACGACGATCTGCGCGGCGTTGCTTGGCGTAGCCGCACGCACATCGGCCGCAAGGTCGGCGAGGCTGGTGTCGATCTCGTGCCCTACCCCCACGAGTGTGGGCACGCGGCTGGCTGCAATCTCGCGCACCAGCGGTTCGTCATTAAACGCGCTCAGGTCGTCGGCGCTACCGCCGCCGCGGATCAGCACGACTACTTCGGGCAGTTCCTCTTGCTCGTTAAAATGCCTGAGCGCACGGATGATTTGGTCGGGAGCGCTCGCACCCTGCACCTGCACGTGTGCCACGTCGATCTTCAGGCCGCCCCAGCGGTCGTCGACAATCTTAATAAAATCCTTGTACCCTGCCGCGTCGGTGCTGCTAATCACCGCGATGTGTTGCGGAGCTTCCGGCAAGGCGCGCTTGCGCTCGGGTGCAAAAAGCCCCTCTTTTTCCAGCTTGGCCTTTAGGAGTTCGAAGCTCTTTTTGAGGTTGCCTTCGCCGCTCGGGCGAATCGCCCGTACCGTCAGGCTGAACTTACCCCACTGGGTCAGCTTGGGGGTCGCCGTCACGATCACCTTCATGCCGTCCTCGATCGGCACGCGCAGCTGCCACAACATCATGAAACAGCCGATACTGCCGCCATCGTCCTTGAGGTCAAAGAAGACATATTTGCCCTGGTTTACCTTGAACCCGGCAACTTCCCCCTCGATACTCACCGCCGGATACGCGTATTCCAGCGTCTGGTTGGTAATTGCTATGAAGTCACTGACGGTGAACAGGAGGTTATTTTCGTCCATATTTTATAAGCGCCCGCTGATAAAACAGGTAGCCCAGACCGATCGTTCCCAGCAGCAAAATAACGCGCGTCAGGACGATACCGGCGATGGCCGTTCCCTTTTCCAGGCCTGCCACGGCAAGGAATGTCACCATGATCGCCTCGTATGCACCGGCACCGCCCGGGGTAATCACAAAAAAGCCCGCGATCGTCGCCACGCCGTAGGCAATCAAAATAGGTGCCGGGTTGACCGGGTGGCCAAGCGCCCAAAACGTAATAAGAAACAACGCGATATCGAGCAGCGTAAATACCAATCCCCACAAAAACGGCTTAAGAAGAATCCGCTTGTCGTGCTTGAGCGCCAGGTAATCGTCGTGCATTTCCATGAAAAAACCTTCGACCCTCGTGTTCGTCAGCACGCGCTTTTTACGCCCGAATGTTACCTTGCGTACGACGCGGTTGCCCGTTTTGACGAACCACGCCGAAAACCGCATGATGCGCTTTGGGCTGCTTAGCAGGTATACCGCTCCTACGAGCGCGCTTGTCATGCCACCGACCAATAGCGAGCTCATCAGGATGATCCAGCGGTTGATACTGCCGTCGATCGTCACGATGAACACCGCCACGAACAGCAGCGCCATGAACGACAGCAGTCCTACCGCGTAACGCACGATCTGCGCCATCGTCGCCCGGCCAGACGATACGCCGTATTTACCTAGCCGCCACGTCATGTACGACACGCCGCTCAGGCCACCGCTCGGCAAAATGTGGTTCACGAAGTTCATTTCGAGCGCCATGCCGGCAAGTTCGGGCGGCGACACCTTAGCAATCGAATCCTTGGCACGCAGGTACGAGAACATCATTTCCCCGCCGGCGTAGTACACCAACAGCTGTCCAGGAATCAGCAGCAGCAAGATCCAAATATCCACCTGCCCCAGCAGGTTCCATGCATGGAGCAACTCGTGGCGAGAGAAAAAGATAATGACGGCGATCAGTACAAGCGTAATAACGCTAAGCCAAGCTCTAAAAGACATGCTACTAGTATATACTAAGTGATATGCATATTGCGATTTTAGGCCGGCAGCCCGCGCTCGGTATGGGCGAGCTCGAGGCCGTGTATGGTTCAGACGAAGTCCGTTGGTTTTCCGACCAGTCGGCGGTAGTTTCCGTATCCGATTTTTTCCTCAGTCACCTTGGCGGCACGCAGAAAGCAGGCCGTATCACCCTGCAGCTTTCCCAGGGCGACTGGCGCCGCGCCAGCGTCAAGATCGTCCAGACGTACGCCCGGGAGTGGAGCGATTTCGAGGGCAAGCTGACCCTAGGTGTCAGCGCCTACGGGTTTGACGTATCGCCGCGCGAGGTCCAAAAAACCGGCATCATCCTTAAGCAAAAGCTAAAAAACAGCGGCGTTAGCGTGCGTCTCATACCGAACGACGAGCCCGCCCTCAGCAGCGCCGCCTCGCACCATAACAAGCTGGGCCTGGCGAACAACAAAAAAGAACTCATCGTCGTGCGTTCGCGCAGCGGCAAAATCATCATCGCCGAAAGCGTCGGCGCCCAGAACATCACCGCCTACGCCCTCCGCGACCAAAAGCGCCCCAAGCGTGACGCGTTCGTTGGCATGCTGCCGCCAAAACTCGCGCAGATTATGATTAACCTCGCAGCACCCGCTACGCCGGAGTCGAGCCGTTCGGTCGTCTCTGCGAGCAAGCATCTGCAGCCCGAGCATGAAGCGACGCCGGGGCCCGAATTCATGCCCGGAGCGAAGCCGCTTGCGAACAGAGATGAGCGAAAAGGCGAACAAAAAACCTTGCTTGACCCCTTCTGCGGCACCGGCGTCCTCCTCCAAGAAGCCGCTCTCATGGGCTACCGCGTCTACGGCACCGACCTTTCCGACAAAATGATCGACTTTTCACAGGCCAACCTCGACTGGCTGGCAGATTCGCACCACATCAAGGTCGACGCCACTCTCCACCAAGGCGACGCCATGGACACCACATGGCAGCAGCCCATCGACGCCGTCGCCTGCGAAAGCTACCTCGGCCAGCCCTTCAGCGCACCGCCCTCGCCCGGTAAACTCGAGCAAGTCCGCGGCAACTGCGACCATATTATCTCCATATTCCTCAAGAACATCGCCGGCCAACTAAAGCCCGGCACGCCCCTGTGCGTCGCCGTGCCGGCATGGCGCAGCACCAACGGTGACTTTACTCACCTACCGCTCATCGGCCAATTGGACCGCCTTGGTTACGAGCGCCGCGAGTTCAAGAACATCAAAAACGAAGATCTTCTCTACTACCGAGAAGATCAAGTCGTTGCCCGTGAGCTTTTGGTGCTCGTCCGCAAGTAGTTACATCGCTTCGAGCGAATCGTAGGCAGCCTTTACGGCATCTATGCTTGCTTGCAGGCCCTGGACTATCTGGCCGTTAACACTGCAGGCATACTGCGGGTGCGAATAAACATAGTAGAAAGCACCAACTTTTTTACCAAGCTCTTTCACCATTTTGCCTTGGATTATTTGGTTGCCATTTTCATATAGCGCAAAAATGCCGCTTGGGGCGTGCGAACTTGTACACGGAAAAACACCGTCCGACTCTTTCATGGCCGAAAGTGCGATAGTCGAAAAGTCAGCTATTTTTGTCTTCCCATCTTCACTTGAGCGAAAATGATAGGTTAAACCTTTCGTCTGCTCCGTCAGCTTATATTTCACCCCAAGCTCCGGAATCTCGCGGTAAATTGCAGCCGGAGTTTCCTCATTCTTTACCGGCTCTTTTTGTGCGTCATCGGCTGAGGTTTTCAGGTGTGCAACCTGGTACTCCAGGCTCGCGACATGATCAGACAGAAAGTAATACGCCGTTACCAGCCCAAGCACAGCGAGCGCTAGTAACGCGATAAAGCTAATAAGCCCGGCAATCGTTTTTGTCTGAGGTTTTTGTGAATTCTCCATGTTTCTCCTTTCCCCTTATGCT
>DASTSD010000141.1:0-2130 GCA_035760845.1 Saccharimonadales bacterium (SeqCode)
CGGAAGGTGACGACCTTTCGTTCACGCCACCATACTGGCGTGGTGACATCCATATTCCAGAAGATATCATCGAGGAAGTCGGGCGTATCAACGGGTTTGATTTTATCGAGCCTATTTTGCCACGGCGCGATTTCACGGCGGTGCGACCAAGCCACTTTGACATGGTGCGTGCCGACGTGCGGAAAGCGCTCGTACGTGCCGGTGCCAACGAGGTGCTGACCTATAGCTTTGTCCACGGCGACCTGCTAGCAAAAGCCGGCCAAAAGCCAACCGACTCGTATCGTTTGGTAAACTCGCTGAGCCCGGAACTACAGTACTACCGCCAAACGATTACGCCGAGCCTGCTAAGCGTCGTGCACGGGAACATCAAGCAAGGCTTCGATCACTTTGCTCTGTTCGAAGTGAACAAGGCGCACCCTAAGCAGCACGGCATGACGGACGAAAACGTTCCGGCCGAGGTCGATATGATCGGCCTGGTCGTCGCAAGCAAAAAGCCGCAAGCAGGCGCCGCTTACTATGAGGCTAAACGCCATCTAGATTACCTTGCGAGTTCGCTCGGTCTTGACCTTGCATATTCGCCGATCGATGCCGAGCCTAACTACCCGGTGACGGCGCCGTTCGAATACCGCCGCTCGGCGATGGTGACCGACCGCCGGACCGACACATTCCTTGGCATCGTGGGCGAGTACAAAAAATCAGTCGCCCGCGCGTTCAAGCTGCCTGAGTATTCAGCTGGTTTTGAAATCGGTTCTATCCCGGTGCTTGAGGCTGTTCAAAAACTGACGCCATCGTACCGCCCGATTAGCCGCTACCAGGGTGTCGAACGCGACGTGTGCTTCCAGGTTCCGGCAGGTATGCAATACCAGCAGGTGTTTGGCGCTACCGAAACCGCACTCTCTAGTTTGGCGCTTGAAACGGCAGTTAGCCCGGTAGATATTTACCAGCCCGAGGGTGCTACGACCAAAAACATCACTCTGCGCCTTAGCCTGACGCCGCACGAAAAAACGCTAACCGGTGACGAAATTACCGAAGCGGTCAACGCTGTTGCTCAAGCGGTCGTTGCTGAAACCGGAGCCGTCGTACTGTAATGGCGCGGACGCGGGGTGGGCGCCGAAACCGGGAAATTCCGGCCTCGATGCTCGAGTATGTCGCCGAAAACATGAAAGAGCGTATTTACGCGACCATCACGCTGCTTGCGGTAATCGTGGCGCTCTGGCAATCTGCCGAGGAGCATAGTGTCGGCGGATCGGTGGCGACGATCCTCGGTACGGTAACGGCACTGTGGCTGGCGACGCTTATTTCGTCACGTATATCGCACCGCGCGGTCCACGGCAAAAGCTTGACGAGCCGCGACATGGCGAAGGTGAGTTTTACGAGTTCGGGCTTGTTCGTGCCGGCCATCTTGCCGGTGTTCCTCGTTCTTTTGAGCGGTGCGGGAGTCATGAAACTCAAGGTCGCATTCATGGCCGGAATCGTGGCGCTGCTGCTATCGCTGTTTTTACTTTCGTTCATGGCGGGGAGGCGTATTTATACTAGTCCGGTGCGCTTATACCTTGTAAGCCTGGGTGAGATGGCGGTGGGTATTGGCGTGGTGCTGCTCAAACTTGCGATTGGCGAGTAGCGGCCGAATAGTTTAGTAAATGTACTGAACTATTCGATAAAACTTATGCTATAGTGGGAGCATAATGGTTTACGTATCAATGGTAGAAGTTGCGTAATGGCAAAACAGACACCTACTTCCCGCAGGCAAAAACGATCCATCATTCTTGTGGTGGTGTGGGTACTTGCTTTGACGGCGCTTTTTGCGGCGCTGTTGAAAGATGCGGATATTCGAATGCTTAACCCGAAGGGAATGGTGGCCCAGCAAGAATTCCAGCTGATGGTATTCTCGGTCGTCGTCCTTCTTGCCATCGCCGTACCGACATTGGCCTTCCTGTATTTTTTTGCGTGGAAATACCGGGAAGACAACACGAAAGCTTCGTACGATCCCAATAAAAAGCACGGTAAGTTCTTTATCTTTAGCCTGTGGGCGATTCCCGTCGTTATTATGCTGGTACTTGCGCCGGTCATGTGGATTGCTACCCACAAGCTGGAACCGCAAAAAACGATTGCGGGAAACAAGACGCTCAA
>DASTSD010000142.1:0-4398 GCA_035760845.1 Saccharimonadales bacterium (SeqCode)
CAAGCTCCATAGCCTGGCCGGCGAAGCGATCGACACGATCGTCTCAACCCGCCCTTTTCGCTCGCCCCACCATACAGCAAGCCGCATTGCGCTCGTCGGTGGTGGCAGCAAGCCGAAACCCGGAGAAATCAGTCTCGCCCATCTTGGCGTGCTATTTCTTGACGAGATTCCCGAGTACCCTAGGGCGACGCTAGAATCCTTACGCCAACCCATGGAAGACCGGCAGGTTCACGTCAGCCGCGCCGATGGCAAGGCGTCTTACCCAGCAGATTTTATGCTGGTCGCCACCATGAACCCTTGCCCCTGCGGCTACTACGGCGATTCCACTCGCGAGTGCACATGCACCAGCACGCAGCTGATCAACTACCAAAAACGCCTTTCCGGCCCGCTTCTCGATCGGATCGACATGATCGTCGGCGTCTCGCGCCTCCCTAATTCAACCCTGCTTGATCATAAATCGATGAGCAATAAACAACATATCGATGCCATAAGCGATATACAATCCGCCACGGAGGCGCAACGTAACAGATATAAATCAGGTTCTAAATACAACAGTTCACTCAACAGTCGCGACGTCCAGAAGCTTTTGGCACTCTCCCCCGCCGTTCGCCAATTCCTTGAAACGGCGACTGACAAGCTCAATCTCAGTGCCCGCAGCTATTTCAAGGTCATAAAAGTCGCCCGTACGATTGCCGATTTAGCCGGCAAAAAGGACATCGGTGTCGAAGACCTGAGCGAAGCCCTTCAATATAGATTGAAAAGCTCTTGAAACACCGGCCCACATCTGATAAAATAGCATGCGAGTAACGCTTAAAAATTGCAGACTCGAGAGGAGATCAGTAATCAATAAATCAATTCGTATCAACGAGGATATCCGGGCACAAGAACTTCGCGTTATTGGACCGGACGGCACACAGCTCGGTATCATGAGTCGCCAAGAGGCGCTCAAAGTAGCCGAAGAAGCAGGCGTCGACCTCGTTGAGATCTCACCGGATGCCGCACCGCCTGTTGCCAAAGTCGTGGACTGGGGTAAATACCAGTACCAGAAGATGAAGGAACAGCAAAAGAATCGCAAGAGCAGTAAAGCGAGTGAATTGAAGCAGATGCGCTTCGGTTTGAAAATCGGCTCTGGCGACCTCGACATCAAGCTTCGCAAGATCCGAGGATTCCTTGCAGCCGGTCACAAAGTACGAATTCAGATCTTTTACCGCGGCCGCGAGATGGCTCACAAAGAGCTCGGCTACGAGATGATCGACAAGATTACCGCTCTCCTGGAAGACGACGCAGTCGTAGAGCAAAAGCCTCAGATGGCTGGTCGCAATCTGAGCATAATAGTAAGGAGCAAATAATGCCAAAGTTAAAGACCCACAAAGGTACTGCCAAGCGCATCAAGCTGACAAGTACCGGCAAGCTGACCCGTCGCCGTGCATTCGGTGGCCACATGCTTGCAAAGAAAAGCAAGAGCCGCAAGCGCGCGATTAACACTACCGCAGTCGTTTCTGGCAGCATGGCTAAAAACGTTAAACGAGCCCTAGGAGTATAACAAAATGCGAGTAAAACGAGGTGTCGCCGCACGGGCGAAGCACAAAAAAGTTCTTAAATTAGCAAAGGGCATGCAGCACAACCGCACGCGCTCCTTCCGTCTTGCCAAGCAAGCCGTTATCCGCGCACTGCAGTACGCTTACCGTGACCGCCGCAACCGCAAGCGCGACCTGCGCAGTCTGTGGATCACCCGCATCAACGCTGCCGCACGCGAAAACGGTACCACTTACGGCAAACTGATTGCTGGCCTTAAGGGTGCCAACATCGAGCTGGACCGCAAGGTTCTGGCTGAACTGGCCGTCAACGAGCCTAAGGCATTCGCCGAGATCGTAAAAAGCGCCAAGGCGTAAGTTTCTTCTTCACTCCTTACCAAAAATACCGCTCCAAGGCGGTATTTTTGATTGACAGTCTATCGGTAAGCCGGGTTCTGTCGTGGACGATCATCTATCTAGTCTGGCGGTTGCCTACCAGATCAAGCGGGTAACGACCTACGGACGGACCATCCTTTGTGTAGATCTCCTTGCAGCCGACAGGGTTTACCTCCTCCGCATGTCACCATGCGTCGCTGTGGGCTCTTACCCCACTCCTTTCACCCTTACCTCCGAAGAGGCGGTTTCGTTTCTGTGGCACTTTCCCTAGGGTTGCCCCCGGTCGCCGTTAGCGACTGTCGTGTCCTACGCTGCCCGGACTTTCCTCTTGGACCCCAGGCCCAAGCGATCGCCTAATAAACTGTCCCTTACATTATACCTCATGTTGGGCATGGGCGTTAAGAATCTTGTTAACCATGCCGTCGGCCAACTGGTTGAACTCGCGCCGGACATGCGTAAAGGTTACCTTATCGAACTTCCCGACTAGCTCGCGTATTCTCTCGTTAATCGGCCAAAGCTCGCGGCTTTTTATCTTGTAGAGGCCGTTCATTTGGTTAACGACCAGTAGGCTGTCTATACGAAAGTCGACCGTCTTTGCCCCCATTTCGAGTGCTTTTTCGAGCCCCAGGCGTACCCCATGATACTCAGCAATGTTGTTCGTCGTCAGCCCAAGATACATTCCTCCTTCGTGCAGGACATGTTCTTGGCTATCCATAACGACGAACCCGGAGGCAGACGGGCCCGGATTCCCTCTCGACCCGCCGTCCGAGTAAACAATCAGATGAGAAATATTCGTTGTATTTGTAACATCACTGCCGACGAGCTCTTCTTTGCCCGCCGATTTGATGTGTTGTTGTGATATACCCAACAAAAGTTTTGCAGACTCGGTAAGCTCTTCTTGATGTATGTTTGACAACTTTTCCCAGAGGTAGTGGTTGTAATGTTGGTTTAATGTAATTTTTGCATCATCCCTATCTAGGCTCACAAGATACAAAATAAATACGTACTGCATATCCCGATTGTCGTGATCGATATATGACAGCACGTCAAAAAGCTGCGCGGTCCGAATTGTCAGCCCGGCATCGTCCTGCAGGTAGCGCTGCAAGGCATCTTCGGGCTGTTCGCCGTATTCAAGCTTGCCGCCGGGAAGCTCATACTTCCCAAGGATCGTCTCTCGCCCCGTGGCACGGCGCAAAAGCAGCGTCTTTCCGTCTTTATGGATAATAGCTCGGACAGCAATGCGTTGATTCATGAATTCATTCTTTCTTTTTGTTTATGGTCGGGGTGACAAGACTTGAACTTGCGACCTCACGGCCCCCAGCCGTACGCGCTACCAACTGCGCCACACCCCGATACCTAAGGCCCCAGAATACACCGTCGGCGTTTTGATATTCCCTCGCTAGTGCAAGGTGGGTGCTCGCAACCCGTTTCCACGGAAACGAATCATATAAAGCTCCCTATCAAATGATATTAGGAAAATCATATGCGCCTAAGCGATTCTGGGACTCTTTTATTATAGCATTCTACCGCTTAAGAAACGCCGAATATGGCGCTGAAAACACCCACGAAGAAGCTGATAGCGGCCTGCATATAGGTGCCGATGACGGAGCTCGCAAGCATAACGATCAAGAAAATGAAGATAATGCCGTATTGCTCGATCACCTCCATCGCCCGGCGGGCGAATTCGGGTGCCAAAGCGTACAGAACGCGCGAGCCATCAAGCGGCGGAATCGGAATAATGTTAAATACGAAGAAACCAAGGTTTACCACCACTCCCGTCGTCAAAATAAGCGCACCAATACCCTCGTGCGGCGCACCAAGCAGCGCATAAATACCAAACAGCACGAAAGCTATCAAAAGGTTGGTCAGCGGGCCCACGATGGCTACAAGGGCGGCGCCCCACTCATCGTAGCGCACTCTGTTAGGGTTAAACGGCACAGGCTTGGCGCCACCAAAGATAGGCGCACCCACCACAGCAAGGAAGAGCGGCAAAAGCAGCGTCAAAAAGGGATCAATATGCTTGACCGGGTTAAGCGTGAGCCGGCCCTCGAGCTTCGCTGTATCGTCACCCAAAAAATACGCCATGAAGCCGTGCATCGCCTCGTGAAGCGTCATAGAGACCAAAATCACCCCTAGAACAATCAGGATATAGGTTATGTCCACCATTCCCCTTAGTATACAGGTAAAAAGGACCGGCTGCTAGTACTCTGATTCGTCGTAGTAAAATTCGCGTTCCGCAAATGTCTCGCCCCTGTCCATCAGCTCCATGAACTCATCGACGCTCTTGAAGCGCTTGGGGACTTGGTGAAACTCTTCGACGGTCATCCATTTATTGATCCCACCCTCGAATTCCTCAATCAGCTCACCGCGAAATTCTGTCGCATACACGCAAAAGAACAGTTTGTCCTCGAGGAGCTTGCCGGTCGTTTTGCTGAAATCCCTCTTGTGGTAAAGCAACTTGTACTCAAAATCGGCCTCAAGCCCCGTT
>DASTSD010000143.1:0-2056 GCA_035760845.1 Saccharimonadales bacterium (SeqCode)
AAAAAGCTCTCTTACCATTCTCAAAAAAGCACTGAAGTCAGATTCAATCGCGTTGATCCTGATAGATGAAATGAACCCCGAGAAGCGCACGCAAATCAACGTAGGCACGCCTGCCGCGGGAATCGCCTCGCTCTCACCTGAACAGATGCGTCGTCATGTTACCGATGTAGTAAGTGTAGATTCGGCGGATACGCTCCCGAACCGATTTCATGCGGAGATCCAACACCTTGGCGTCTCAGTAATCGTACGGCTACAGACAAAAAGCGAAGTGGTGGGGTACGTTTTGTTTGGTTACAAAACGACCGGTAGCGCATATTCGCAACGCGACGTAGACCTTGTCCGTATTGCCGGTGACGAACTTGCTGTGGCGATCCAGAACACCATGCGGTTCGAGCAGATTCAGGGCTTTAATGCGACCCTGCAGCAGCGTATCGAAGATGCGACCAAGGAGCTGCGGACCAGCAACGAGCAACTGCAAAAGCTCGACGAAGCCAAAGACGAGTTCGTGAGTATGGCGTCGCACCAGCTGCGCACGCCGCTTACCAGTGTGAAAGGCTATATTAGTATGGTGCTTGAGGGTGACGCCGGCAAGATATCGGCGGTCCAGCGGCAGCTACTGAGCGAGGCCTTTACTAGCAGTGAACGCATGGTGCACCTAATCAACGACTTCTTGAACGTCTCACGCCTGCAGACCGGCAAGTTCATGCTCGAGATCAAGCCGATCGACCTCGCAAAAGTCGTTGCCCAAGAGGTGGATAGCCTGCAGACGACCGCAGGTGCCCGCGGCCTTAAGCTGCAGTATAAGGTGCCAAGAGTATTTCCTGTTTTGTATATCGACGAGGGTAAGATACGCCAAGTCATCATGAACTTTATTGACAATGCGATTTACTATTCGAGCGAAGAGACATCGATTCGTATAGAGTTGACCACCGAAGGCGGCGATGCCGTGCTGAAAGTGCACGATACCGGTATTGGCGTACCCAAAGCCGAGCAGGCACATCTGTTCACTAAGTTTTTCCGGGCGACGAACGCGCGCAAACAGCGCCCAGACGGTACGGGCGTAGGCTTGTTTTTGGCCAAAAAAGTCATTGTCGCGCATGGTGGCACGATGGTATTTGAGTCGGTCGAAGGCGAGGGAAGCACGTTCGGCTTCCGTCTGCCAATCAAGAAGCTAAGCGCCGCTCACGACGCGAATGAGCTCAATAATTAGCCATACCGCGACGATTGCCACGGCCACGCCGATAAGCACCGGCTTTGCGATCCGCTTCTTCTCGAACCACCACTGCTGAACCTTATTGCGGTTGGCGGCGCTGATGCGCGTGACGGTCGGGCGGCTGACGGCGGCGTCCTGGCCGGTGTATGATTTGTTGCGTTTTTTCTTCTGCTTTGCCATAGATATCTCCAGTATAACAAAAACTACCCCCGTTTAAAACGGGGGTAGTCGGCTGAGACCATAGGGCTCAGAAAGGTGAGCGGTCAGTCTCTTAGCTAAGTGCGCGGCGGCTGGCTACGTAGTAACCGATAGCTGCGACGAGTGAACCTGCGCCGATGAGAGCAACGATAGTGTCACTGGCACCGGTGTGCGGAAGTTCGGTAGGCGTTTCAGGAGTTTCCTTACATGCGCTGTCGTCAACTGGCTTGTAGCTGCCTTGGTCTTTTTCGTCGACCGAGATGATCTCGCCGGTCTCAGGGTTACAGACGTTTACCTTCTTTGGCTGGCAGGCTTCGTCACCAACCGGCTTGTAGTTATCTTGGTCTTCTTTGTTGACCGTGATGATCTTGCCGGTAACAGGGTTACAAACTTCTACCTTCTCTTCTTCAGGCTGGCAGGCTTTGTCGCCTACTGGTTTGTATTTGTCCTGATCTTTTTCTTCGACGGTAATGATTTCGCCGGTTTCAGGGTTACAAACCTGCACCATGTTCGGAGGGGTAACGGTGAACTCTTTCTTACAGCTTGCGCTGGTTGCGGTCTTGTCCTGGCCATCGACGGTAACCGTGATGGTTGCCTGGACACTGTACGCACCTGGCTTTTCCTGGGTGTAGTTCGTCTCAGAAG
>DASTSD010000144.1:0-9068 GCA_035760845.1 Saccharimonadales bacterium (SeqCode)
TGCTCGACAAGCTCTTTAGTCACGAGGGTGCAAAGCTGCAATCCCGCCAAGAGCTGGGCATTATGATTTCTGAACACATGGGCCACGAGGAAAGCGAGCTCGACGACGACGAGGTAGAGATTATCCGCGGCGCCCTGCAGCTGAGCGAAAAGAAAGTCCGTGATATTATGCAGCCGATCGAACGGGTGTTCTGGCTGACACCCGACACCATCCTGACCGACAAAAAAATCGACGAAATCAAGGAAGCCGGCCGTAGCCGTATTCCTATCTTTAACCGCGACCGCTCGCAGTGCTACGGCGTGCTGCTCATGAAAGAGCTGGTCGACATCGACTTTGACGAAAAACGCTACCGCGTGGACGACCTCAACCTTTACCCGGTGCGCCTCGTTGGCAGCAAGACCGCACTCGACACCATGTTCCGCAAGTTCATTACTACCGGCACCCATCTTATTCCTATCGAAAAAGACGACAAGATCGTCGGTATCGTGACCATCGAAGACCTGATCGAGGAAATCGTCGGCCACGAGATCGAAGACGAGACCGACCGCTTGCGCCAGTCGGCCTCTGACGCGGCCAAATAATTACGCTACAGCGTCGGCGATCGCCGCAATGAACGCCGGGATATCGTCGGGTTTGCGGCTAGTAATAAAATACCGGTCGATCTTGACCTCTTGGTCGACCCACGTGCCGCCAGCATTGCGGATATCGTCGGCAAGTGTCGGATAGCTCGTCATCGTTCGGCCTTCGGCAAGCCCCGCTGACACCAGTAGCCACGGCCCGTGGCAAATCGCCGCGACAGGCTTGTCGGCATCGGCCATTTCCTGTACGAACTCCTGTGCCGCCTTGTCGATACGCAGATGGTCGGCATTCACGACGCCGCCCGGAATCACGACGGCGTCGTACTTGCTGGCGTCCAGTTTATCAATCGTCGTATCGACCGCGACCTCCTGCCCCATCTCGACATGGCGAAGCGCCTGTATCATGTCGTCATGGGGCGCTGCCACCGTCACCTCGGCACCCATATCACGCAGCTCGGTCAGCGGATCGACCAGCTCTGCCTCTTCAAAATAATCCGTTGCAATAATAGCTATTCTCTTCCCTGTCAAATCTTTCACAGCAACCTCCTTATAAAGGTTTAGGATTTTTTCTTGGGAACCTTGGCGCCTTGCTTGCGCGCTTCGGAAAGCCCGATAGCGACAGCTTGCTTGCGGCTCGTTACTTTCTGGCCGCTACTGCTTTTTAGCTTGCCTTCTTTCATCTCCTTGACCGTTTTTTCTACCTTTTCCTGGGCTTTTGGTCCGTACTTTGCCATGCCGTTCTCCTTACCTAAGTTGTTTTGCACAAAGAGGGACGGCCCGAAAGCCGCCCCCAGAAAGGTTCGAATTATTGTGCCATCATACTTACGGCAACAAGTACCGTAATGCCGACTGTTAGTCCTACCATACATCCTCCTTCTGCTTATGCATTCTTAGGTTGCTGGTGTGCACACCACTTTTTATTATAGGCAATCTCGTTACCATGGAGGCATTTTCGGGCGAAAATTAGGTATTTCAGACAGCCGCTACAAGGTAATGTGCCCCAAGGCACGCTTTTGTTGCAAAAAATACGACCATTCGTTATTTTGCCGACGGAAGTTGCTGGCCCGGACAGGCCGACAGAACCCTCTTCATAGCGTCTTTTTCTGCCTGGCTTACCCACAAACGGTATTTCTTTTTGACAGCAATCTGGCGCGCCACGTATTGGCAACGAAACGCTTTGTTTGGCGGCAGCCACGTAGCCGCGTCGCCGTCGGACTTTTGCTGGTTAGCCGGGCCGTCGACCGCCAGGAGCTCTAGCGGGTCATTTGCCAGGCGCTCGCGTTCGTCACCCGTCAACTGCTGCGCGCCTTTTTGCCACGCGTCGCCTAACGCCACGACGTGGTCTATCTGTACGTCCGCGCTCGAGCTGGCGCCGCGCCTAAATTCAATCGTTTTGCCAGTATACGGGTCGTTAAGCGTCCCACTCGTTACCTGGCATTTGTCGTTGACGGTCGCATTCGTGAGGTCACGGTGCAAAATAACATTGCGCGTATCGCAACCATTAACCTTTTGCCAACCGTCACCAAACTGCGCCCTATCATAGCCGGTTTTTGGCGCACGGCCTTTGACAGCTAGCCCGTCCAGTACGTCGGCCGCTTGGCCGGTTGCCTCCGCATGCTGGGCATTCGGCCCCGTAACCGGCTGCCACAAGTCAGCATTCGAATATAACGTGAAGACAGCAACCACTAGAACAATTGCGGCCGCTACCGTCCGGCGGATTTGATACACGCGCTTCATGTTCCCATTATACCTCTGCTACAATAGATATATGCAGACCGTATCTCGACTCATCGAACAATTCATACCAGAACACTACCAACTAAGCCTGGATATGCAGCGCGAAGAGCGCACGTTCAGCGGCACGCTTGCCATGAATGGTACCAGTACCGAAGGCAGCAGCGAGATCACGGTCCACGCCAAAGATTTGTCTATCGAGTCGGTGACGGTCGATGGCAAAGCGGCAGAGTTTTCAGCCGGTGAAAACGACGAGCTGACAATCCACCACGCCGACATCACTCCAGGCCGTCATATCGTCACCTTTTCTTTCAGCGGTAAAATCACCGACGCCATGCACGGCCTCTACCCTTGCTACTACGAGCACAACGGTGTCAAGAAAGAGATTCTCGCCACCCAATTCGAGAGCCACCATGCCCGCGAGGTCTTTCCGTGTATTGACGAGCCGGAGGCAAAAGCGACGTTCGACGTCATTCTTACGACCGAAAAAGATATCACCATCCTTGGCAACATGCCCGTTCTTAAGCAACAAGCCGATGGCGACCGCCTGGTCACCACCTTTGCTACCACGCCCCGCATGAGTACGTACCTTGTCGCATGGGTCGCCGGTGAACTGCACAAAAAGACCGCCACGACCAAGCGCGGCGTCGAGGTGAATATTTGGGCCACGCCGGCCCAGCCGGCAGCAGGCCTGGACTTCGCGCTGGATATCGCCACGCGCACGATTGACTTTTTCGAAAACTACTTCGACACGCCGTACCCACTACCAAAATCCGACCATGTCGCGCTGCCCGACTTTAGTGCCGGTGCCATGGAAAACTGGGGGCTCGTGACTTACCGCGAAATCGCCCTGCTCGCCGACCCCGCAACCACCAGCGTCAGCAGCAAGCATTACATCGCTACCGTCATAGCCCACGAACTAAGTCACCAGTGGTTTGGCAACCTCGTCACCATGAAGTGGTGGAACAACCTATGGCTCAACGAAAGCTTCGCCACGCTGATGGAATACATCGCCGTCGACGCACTCCACCCGGAGTGGAACGTGTGGCTCGACTTCGCCACAATGGAAAGCATCATGGCCCTCAGGCGCGACAGTCTTGACGGCGTGCAAGCCGTGCAGGTTGATGTCAATCACCCCGACGAAATCAGCACGCTGTTCGATGGCGCCATCGTTTACGCAAAAGGCGCACGCCTACTGCGCATGTGTCAGCAATATATCGGTCACGAAGCGTTCCAGGCGGGTCTTAAGGCGTACTTTGCCGCGTTCAAGTACGGCAACACCGAGGGCGACGACTTATGGAATGCTCTTTCTAAGGCCAGTGGCAAAGATATTGCCAGCCTTATGAACACCTGGATTTCACAGCCAGGCTACCCAGTCGTTGACGTCAGCCAGCAAGACACGGTATTAAAGCTCACACAGCGCCAGTTCTTCGTCGGGCCGCACCAGCCATCCGACAAGCTGTGGCCGATTCCGCTCAACGCCTCCGACTCCAAGCTGCCCGAACTGCTCAACACCAAGGAAATCACCCTCAATCGTGATAGTGATGCGTCGCTCCGGCTAAATGTTGGCGATAGCGCACACTTCATTACCAACTACGCGGACGAGCTGCTGCAAAAGCTCATCGCCGAGGTAAAGAACGGTACGCTCTCATCGCTCGACAAGGTCCAGCTGCTACACGAGCAAACCCTCCTGGCGCGCGGTGGCATTACGCCGAGTGCACAGCTCATCCCGCTGCTCGAAGCGTACGAGAACGAAACGGCCGAGCCGGTTTGGGATATTATCAGCCTGGCGATTGGCGAACTGAAAAAGTTCGTCGAGTTCGATGAAACCGCAGAAGCTCAGCTCCGCGCCTTTGCCGGCAAGCTCGCCCGCAAGCAGTACGAAACGCTCGGCTGGCAGCCACAAGACGGCGAGGACGAGACCACGACCAAGCTGCGTACCACTATCATCGGCCTGATGATTTACAGTCAGGATACTGAAGTACTTGCCACGGCGAAAAAGCTGTACGACGAGAACGCGCTCGAGCAGCTTGACCCCGAGCTCCGCCCGCTTATTATCGGATCGGTCGTTCGCTACAACAGCGACCCGGCTATCGTCGATACGCTGATCGAGACCTACAAGACAACCTCCTCATCAGAACTCCAACAAGACATCGCCAGCGGCCTGACGTCAACCAAAGACAAGGAGCTGATCACCAAACTCCTCGGCCTTGTCATGGACGCAGATTTCGTCCGCCCGCAAGATGCTGCCCGGTGGTTCGTATGGACGATTCGCAATCGTGACGGCAAAGAGATTGCCTGGAACTGGGTACGCGACAACTGGAGCTGGGTAGAAAAAACCTTCAAGAGCGACAAGAGCTACGACGACTACCCACGCTACGCCGCCAGCGCACTGACGACCCGCCAGCAACTCGACGAATACAAAGCATTCTTTACGCCGCTGCAAAGCGAGCCGGCACTCACCCGTGTCATCGGCATTGGTATCGGCGAGATCGAAGGCCGCGTCGAACTGATCGAACGTGACGGCGACGCCGTACGCGCAGCCCTAGCGAAGCTCTAAAAAATCCACCACCCGCGGCGGCACGCCAGTAGTAGCTGCCGCCGCAAGCAACAGGTCGCTGTCCGTAAGCTTGTTGCTCGTGGCATAAAACTCGGCTGCAAATGTCATTTGCTGGCGTTTTTTAGGCGTAATGGCCGCTAGGCCTCCGCCCTGCGCCCCGGTCTTGCGGTGTTTTACTTCTGTAAAATACACCGTTCCACCTTTTTGCGAGACAATATCGATCTCACAAAACTTCGTCCGCCAATTACGCGCAACGATCGTATGGCCACGGCGTTTCAAATAGGCAGCGACTCTCTCCTCGGCTTTATCGCCGACTTGCTTGGTCGTCCATACCTTAAGATTCTTGACGGGTTTTGACGACGCTTCCGCCTTGCGGTACTGGGCAAGCGGAGCGTACGAAAGCCGGTGAAGTGCTGTCGTTCCCAGCTCGTCGATCGCCTTGCGGTGCGACGCCGTACCGTAGCCAACATGCCCCGAAAACTTATACCCGGGAAAGACGCTATCGACATGCCGCATGTAGTTATCGCGCGCAACCTTGGCGACGATCGATGCCGCAGACACGCTCGGCACCAGCAAGTCAGCCTTAGGCATGACCGTCACCCGGGCGTCGTCAAGGAACGCAAAAGTTCCGTCAATCACGATCTCGGCATAATCGTGCCGGATATGCGCGATTGCCCGCTGCGAGGCAAGCCTGAGCGCCTCGGTCAGGCCGATTTGGTCAATATGGCGGGCACTCACCCAGCCGAGTCCGACGCCAAGCGCTTTTTGGCGGATTTCAAGGTCGAGCAACTCACGCTGTTTTTTAGTCAGTTTTTTACTGTCCGTCAGGCCGTCGATCGCCACGCCGCCTAGCAGGACCGCGCCAACAACCAGCGGCCCAGCCCAGGCCCCACGCCCAACTTCGTCAATCCCAACAATCATATCTTTAGTATACAAGATATTGCTTTATTGTATAAATTATGGTATTATATACATCAGTCCTACTCACGATTGGAGACCGGCTTGAATCGGCCGACATTTTTAGAGCTTTGCACGAGGACGCTCGCCGCCCTCGAAGGGCGCACCTTCGTCCGCGCGCTGGTCACCAGTACCGGCACGCTCCTCGTCACTAGCGAGAACGAAGAAGTGCACCTTCCGGAGTTCCGCTGCCAGGCGACGGAGCTCTACATGCCGCACCTCACCGCCAGCGTGATCGAACGCGCCGGATTCGGCGAACACGTCATGCTCAAGGCGATGCTGGCCCACTGCGACGAGCTGTTCGCATTCCGCCGTAAAGGCGGGCCGCCGATGATCTACACTCGCACCCGTGGGTGACCGCCCGCCAACCCCGCGCAGTAGGACACCCGCCTGCACCTCGCAGGCGGGCTAGTCCCTGGAACGTAAAACCACCCCCGAACCGGAGGTGGTTTTTGATAAACAGTCAGCGTACTAAGCTTCGGTTTCTTCTTTTTTCTCTTCTTTGGCTGGCTTTGCTTCGCCGGCTGCGTTGGTTGCGTCGCGGTCAAAGTTCTTAGCGACCAAGCGTGCGCTCTTACCGCTGCGGCCACGGAGGAACGACAGGTAGTTGCGGCGAACCTTAGCGCGGCGAACGACTTCTACCTTTTCGACCAGCGGGCTGTGCAGCAGGAAGCTCTTTTCAACGCCAACACCGCTAGTTACCTTACGGACGGTAATGCGTGATGTGTGAGATTTCTTGTTGTCGGTGCGGATAACAACGCCTTCAAAAATCTGGATACGCTCTTTGTTACCTTCTTTAATCTTTTGGTGGACACGGACGGTGTCACCGCTACGGGCGTCAACGACGGCAGCTTTTTTCTGCTCTTCGTTCACTTTTTGGATCAGTGCAAAACTCATTATTCTCTCGCTTTACTGTTTATAGATACAATCAGCTATGTATTGTAGCAGATTATGCCTCATTTTAAAAGGGGTGCGGGCGATTTTGGACAGACGCGGTATAATAAGCATATGAATTACGACCAAAACGCTCTCGACCTTCATAAAAAATTCGGTGGAAAAATCACTACCACGCTCCGCGACACGAGCGAATTGGACAAAGAAAAGCTCAGCAGCTACTACACCCCTGGCGTGGCAGCAGTCAGCCGCGCTATCGCCGATGACCCGTCGCTCCTGCCCGTCTATACCTGGACTAACAATCTCGTCGCCGTCATTTCGGACGGTTCGGCCGTACTTGGCCTTGGTAACATCGGCCCTAAGGGCTCCATGCCCGTCATGGAGGGCAAGGCGCTGCTTTTCAAGCATTTCGCCGGGATCGACAGCGTTCCTATCACGCTCGATGTTCACACGCCCGACGAAATCGTCGCTACAGTTAAAGCCATGGCCTCGAGTTTTGGCGCCATCAACCTCGAAGACATCGCCGCGCCGCAGTGTTTTGAGATTGAAGAGCGCCTGAAAGCCGAGCTTGATATCCCGGTGTTCCACGACGACCAGCACGGTACGGCCGTCGTCACGCTGGCTGGGCTTATTAACGCCATGAAAGTAACGGGCAAAACGCTCGAGAACTGCAAAGTCGTTATCGTTGGCGCCGGTGCCGCGGGCACGGCTATCACCAAGCTGCTTCACCTCTACGCCAAGCCGCAAATCATCGCGGTCGATAGCAAAGGTATTATTGGCGAAGCTCGGACCGATCTGAACGACGCCAAAAAGCTCCTGCTCGACTATATCGATACCAGTGCCAGCGGATCGCTCGAAGACGCGCTGAAGGATGCCGATATTTTTATTGGCGTCAGCCAGCCGGGACTCCTTACTCCCGAACTCATTGCTAAAATGGCCGCCGATCCTGTCGTGTTCGCGCTCGCCAACCCTACGCCCGAAATCATGCCGGACGTCGCCAAAGCAGCCGGCGTCGCCGTCATGGCAACAGGTCGCAGCGATTTTCCAAACCAAGTCAATAACGCCACGGCGTTCCCGGGCATTTTCCGCGGCGCTCTCGATAACAAAGTGACGAAAATCACCGACCAGCACAAAATCGCTGCCGCCGAAGTCATTGCCAGCCTTGTTGAGACACCCGATGCCGAACATGTCATTCCGCCAGTATTCGACGAACGTCTCGTGCCGGCTATCGCCAGCGTCATCAAATAGTTAATAGCCCATTTGGGCGAGCACTTCAAGCGGGTATAGCACGAACTCATCGTGATGCCCTAATACGATATCTGACACTTTTACGCCCTGTTTTTTCGCCACCTCAATGTGTGGATGTAAATGCGAATCCGGGAACAGCCGGTCGTTTTCCATGAACCCAAGTGTCACTTTAGCGCCGCAACGCTGCAGTTCTACCGCGCACCGGGCGGCGTCGAACATACTGATCGATCGCAGGAGTACACTGTTGAATGTCGGCCTGAAAACATGCTCCTTAAACGAATGCATATGGTAGCTGGCTACTTTTCGCGGCCTGCCGATAGACTCGCGCCCACTCGTCAGCAGTGCCAGTGTTTTAGGAAACGAACGCAGCAGTATCAGTGATGGCGGCGTCGGCATTGGCGGCGCAATAGCTATCACTTCCCTGGGAGCTGTGTCCTTGAGTAGTAGCATGCCTGCCGAATGCGTAATCACCGTACATTCGGGGGCCAGGCGGGCAATCTTAGCCTTATTGGCATACGCTTTACTAAAGCTCATTGCAATGACATTCGCGTTCATCCGAGCTTCGAGCAGGAGTGCTATACCATCAACGGTGTGCGAATCACTTCCCACGCCGCCGATGTATAGTATTTTTTTCATCTTACTTTTACGATACTACATTTTTTGGCTATATCACGCGGTTGATCTCTTCCAGCGTGGTTTCACCCCTTAAGGCAGCCAGCACGCCAACTTGCAGGAGCGTTAGCATTCCACCCTTTCGGGCTTCTTCTTCGATGATTTCGGTATGGACCTCTTTGACGTCGCCACGGAGGAACTTTTGGATATTCTCGTTTACGACCATCTGTTCCATGATCACGACACGGCCCTTATAGCCAAACGGCACGTCGTCGCTTGGTACTGGACGCCATAGCTTGAAGGTGTCAAGGTCGGGCTTTTCGATACCTTCGGGCAGGTCTTTTAGCACGTTCTTTACGTAGTCGCGAGTGGCTTCGTCGGGCTCGTATTCTTCTTTGGTTTCGTCGTGCAGTCGCCGAACGAGCCGCTGCGCAATCAGCAAACGGATCGCCGAACTGAAGATCGGGTTAACGCCGATAAGGTCG
>DASTSD010000145.1:0-2144 GCA_035760845.1 Saccharimonadales bacterium (SeqCode)
TGGTCGATGTGGGATCGGGCGACGGTATCATACTTCGCATGGCGGCAAAACGCGGCGCCCGGGCGGTAGGTTACGAGCTTAATCCGGCGCTGGTGCTGATTACCAAACTGCTGTCACGCGGCAACAAACGGGTGAGCGTGCACCTGAGTGATTTTTGGTTTGCCAAATTGCCTCAGGACACGACGCTGGTGTATGCGTTTGCCGTCGAACGCGATATCAAAAAACTGGCTGCAAAACTCCAGTCCGAAGCCGACCGGCTCGGCCATCCGTTCCATGTATTGAGCTACGGCAGTGCCATTACCGACCCGGCGCCGCTACGCTCACACCGGGCGCACTACCTGTATGAGTTTCGTCCTTTACACGGTTCAGAAGCACAAGTATAATAAGCGCCATGAAGACACTCCGACACAAATACGAACAAGGCGGCGTGAGCGGTTCCATGATTGCTATCATAGGCTTGGTCGTCCTTGTGCTGGTAACAGGGTCGCTTGCGATCTGGGCGTACATTAGTTTCACTGAGCAAAAAACCGATGTCGACGGCAAGATCGACCTCGCGGTGGCCAAGGCCAAAAACGACCAACAAACAATCGACGACAAAAAATTCGCCGAACGCGAAAAAGAACCTAACCGTACGTTCGTCGGCCCGGACGAGCTTGGCCGTTTGACGTTCAGCTACCCGAAAACCTGGAGCGTATTTGTCTCTGAAGACGCTTCAAAGGGCACAACTTACCACGCGTACTTAAACCCGGTTACCGTGCCGCCAATCAGCGAAAAGCAGCAATACGCACTGCGCGTTACTATCGAGCAAAAAGACTACGACCAAGTCGTAAAAACCTACCAGGAAAAGGTGAAGAAGGGTGACCTCCGCTCGAGCGCGACCAGCGCCAACGGCCACAACGGCACGCGCCTTGACGGTACGTTCTCTAAGGATATTCGCGGCGCCGCGGTCATTTACCAAATCCGCGACAAAACCGTGACGCTTCGCACCGACGCCGATACGTTCAAGCCGGACTTTGAAGCGCTTATCAAGACGATTGATTTTAACCAGTAGGACCCGCCGCCATGCTACACTATAAGTAGCATGAACGGGAGCAGGGGACGCACGCAAGAGGACAGATCGCTGCCGCAGGCAGAGGGCCTGTCCTTTTTGGTTACGGCGTCCCATGAGCTCAAAGCGCCGCTAGCACTGATTCGTCAGCTGGCGCTCTCGATTGAGACGATGGAGGGGCTGCCGCAAAATGAACGCGAGCGCATGGTCCGGCAAATCACGCTGACGAGCGAGCGGGCGCTGCGCCTCACGACCGACCTGGCACGTTCGTCCCGTCTTGAGGACAGTCTGTTCGAGCTGGAGCCGATTAACCCGCGCCAGCTCTGCGAGGATGTCGCCCACGAGCTCTCGCCGCTGTATAAGGCAAAGAACCGCGAGATCCGCGTGGCTGCCCGCTACCGCCCGCTATTGGTCGTGGCTAACCGCGATCTTCTTCGGCGCATCATACTGAACTTTGGCGACAATGCGCTGCACTATGCCGACGACGCACAGCCTGTCGAGCTGCGCGTGCAAACGCTTGGGCGGGGAAGCAAGGTGCGGATGGGCGTGCGCGATTACGGCCCGGCGGTTCCGGCCGATGTTTGGCAGCGCCTGCAGGTACACCTTGGTACGGGCACGCAGCCGCTACATGCCCGGCCACAGAGCAGCGGGCTGGGATTGTATGTCGCCGGCCAGTTCGCCGCCGCTATGAAGGGCGAGATAGGCGCTACTCGCCACCGTGACGGCGCGACGTTTTATGTCGACCTGTCGGCATCGACCCAAATGAGGCTGTTATGACGAAAACTCCGTATGTGCTTATTGTCGAGGATGACGAATGGTTGGCCGAACAGCACATGCGCACGCTTGCCGAGGCTGGTATCCGCTCCGACTGGGTGCCGCATGCGCTTGCCGCTATCGACTCCATGGACACGATACTGCCTGACGTTTTGGTGCTCGACCTGCTACTGGCCGGGCCGAACGCTTTTACGCTGCTGCACGAGCTACGATCGCATAGCGACCTCGCCACGGTGCCGGTGATTTTGTGTACCGCCAGCGCCGACCAAATCGCCGAGGAAGACATCGCGGCTTACGGCGTGCGCCGCGTACTTGATAAATC
>DASTSD010000146.1:0-9343 GCA_035760845.1 Saccharimonadales bacterium (SeqCode)
GCTGAAGCTACTGTAACAGGTAGTGAAGGGCCGAACCGTCGTACGCAGCAAAGTGCTCGGATGACCTGTGGTTAGCGGTGAAATGCCAATCGAACTCGGAGATAGCTGGTTCTCCTCGAAATAGCTTTAGGGCTAGCGTCAATTTAATTAGCCAACGGGGGTAGAGCTCTGTAAAGGACTGGGGGGAGCAATCCTACCCACCCTTAACAAACTACGAATACCGTTGGTGGTACATTGGCAGTTAGAACGTCGGGGCTAAGCTCGGCGCTCAAAAGGGAAACAGCCCAGACCATCGTCTAAGGTCCCTAAATATACGCTCAGTGGGAAACAAGGTGAGATTTCTTAAACAGCTAGGATGTTGGCTTAGAAGCAGCCATTCATTTAAAGAGTGCGTAACAGCTCACTAGTCAAGAGATCTTGCGTGGAAAATGTAACGGGGCTAAAGCGTATTACCGAAGACATGGATTGCATGTTTACATGCAGTGGTAGAGGAGCGTTCCTATCCGCGGTGAAGCAGTATTGGAAAGTATTGTGGAGCGTTAGGAAGTGAGAATGCTGGAATGAGTAACCATAAGACAGGTGAGAATCCTGTCGGCCGTAAGAGCAAGGTTTCCTGAGCCATGGTAATCATCTCAGGGTTAGTCGGGCCTAAGCCGAGGCGCATAGCGTAGGCGATGGACATCAGGTTAATATTCCTGAACCGGTTATAATTTGTACACTGTTCACGGTGAAGTAGTCGAAGCGGATTCATGGTATGTATCCGTCCAACCTAGCGGGAACGCAAAGGGAGTGAAAGTTACCTTTCGAGGTGACGATTTCGATCAAAGCACTGGCTAGAAAAGCAGGTGTACGCGTGATTATAGCCGCCCGTACCGCAAACCAACACAGGTGCTCGAGTCGAGTAGACTCAGGCTTACGAGAGAACCTTCGCTAAGGAACTCGGCAATACAGCGACCGTAACTTCGGGATAAGGTCTGCCCCCACATCATTCGATGTGAGCCGTGTTCAACAACTTGGTGAACGGTGGTTAAAAAACGTATAGTTTTGTCGCTGATAGCAATATCAACGACAGGCTATATAAGTGAGTACGCTTGGATTCATGAAGATGAATCTCAAGTGATCAAATCCTTTTTAAACACGAAACTTTTTTACCGAGATAGACAAATCAGATGATTTGCTCTTGTTGTTGATCACGACCTCTCGCATTTAATGATGTGGGGGCCGCAGCAAAAGAGCCCACGGAACTGTTTACCAAAAACACAGGTCTCTGCTAATTCGAAAGAAGATGTATAGGGGCTGACTCCTGCCCGGTGCTGGAAGGTTAAGGGGAGTGCTTCACGGTGCGAACTGAAGCCCCAGTGACCGGCGGCGGTAACTATAACCGTCCTAAGGTAGCGAAATTCCTTGTCAGGTAAGTTCTGACCCGCACGAATGGAGTAATCATGTGGGCACTGTCTCGGCGAAGGACTCGGTGAAAGTGCATTGGCGGTAAAGATGCCGTCTGTCCGTACCAGGACGAGAAGACCCCATGGAGCTTCACTACAGCTTTACATTGATCCGGGTTACAACATGTGTAGCATAGGTGGGAGCCTTTGAAGCAGATACGCCAGTATTTGTGGAGGCACAGGTGAAATACCACCCTTGTTGTGATTCTGGTCTCACCGTTACCGTTATCCGGTAATGGGACCGTGTATGGTGGGTAGTTTAACTGGGGCGGTTGCCTCCTAAAGAGTAGCGGAGGCGTTCAAAGGTTGGCTAGCTTCGGATGGAAATCGAAGTGATAGTGTATGCGCATAAGCCAGCTTGACTGTGAGGAGTACATTCCAAGCAGAGACGAAAGTCGGAGCAAGTGATCCGCTGTACGTACATTTGTACATGAACGTGGGATCGACAGCGCAAACGGATAAAAGTTACCCTGGGGATAACAGGCTTATAGCGCCCAATAGTTCACATAGACGGCGCTGTTTGGCACCTCGATGTCGGCTCATCACATCCTGGAGGGGGAGCACCTTCCAAGGGTTCGGCTGTTCGCCGATTAAAGTGGTACGCGAGCTGGGTTCAGAACGTCGTGAGACAGTTCGGTTTATATCCGGTACGGACGTTAGGAAATTTGAGAAGATCTACCCCTAGTACGAGAGGACCGGGGCGGACGAACCTCTGGTGTATCGATTGTGGCCACCTGCTGCATTGTCGAGTAGCTATGTTCGGAATAGATAAGCGCTGAAAGCATATTAAGCGCGAAACTAACTTCAAGATGAGATTTCCCTATGAGGACACAGAAAGACGATCTGTTTGATAGGTGCAAGGTGGAAGTGTAGTAATACATGGAGCTAAAGCATACTAATAGTCCCATTGCCTTTTTATGTCCTTGTCACCTCTGTTATTGTCTTTATTGACAGTGACGACGGTGATGAGGTAGACTTGACTAGTAATTGGTGGTTAACACACCGCCATGTCAGTTTTTACAACTTACATACCGTGTCCATTTTCAAGGACTCCGAAGCAAGGTTTAGACCCACTGCCAGATATTGTCAGCCCAAAGTGTCGTAAACCTTACTTCGGTGCCCATGGCGCTGAGGAAATACCTGTTCTCATTCCGAACACAGAAGTCAAGCTCAGCAGCGGCGATTATACTGCCACAAGTGGGAAACTAGCACGGTGCCGAATTATAAAAAGGACTTCCGAATAGGAAGTCCTTTTTCTTTTGGTGAGATATTTCACAAGCGAGGCAATGTGCCCATGGTAAAATATGGAGGCATGAATATTCATAAGCGTCTTGTCAGATGGGCCAAAGACGCGTGGGCCTTACCGCTTGTTTATAGGGTGCCCGCGATGGTTTTCCTTGGGTTGGTGCTACTGTATATCGTTATTTTTGCTCCTTCAAAACAAGTCGTGTTGTCATACGCGGCAAAAGACACCTGCGTGAGTCATTTTACGCTTTTACCGGGGGTGCTGCAGCAATCCGGCGATGGGAGGTTTCGGATAAGAGCGGCTGACGCCGTTACTACCATGGGCGTACCACTTTTTGCGACGAAGGCATGTATTACGCCAGCCCAAGCGCCGGTAAGGGGCGTATATGACGAGGCGGTCTCTTGGGGTGGAGTGCTGTTCAAGAAAACCTTTGCGATTACGGTAGGCGCACCGCCTGTCGCCAGCCTAGGCGTCTTGAATGAGCCGATTCCATCGACACGGCCGCTCGTCGTGCCTTTTAGCGCTAAGGACGGGGTGTTCGACTATAAGCTAACAATTGGCACAAAGAGTGCCTCGTGTGCGGCCCACGAACAGGGTATCGTATGTGACGTCCCGGCGTTAAAACTTCGCCAGGGAAAGGCGTACCGGTTGCAACTGGAGAGATTCTTCGGCAAGGAGAGCCCAGAAGTAATTGCCGATCAAAAGATCAGAACCCTCGCCGCTACGAAAGTCGTAAAAACCTCTGTCAAACCGGGCGAGACGATCTATTCCAAGCCGCGTACGTTCACGCTTATTTTCGACAAGGCGCTTAGGAATGCCAAAGCCGAGCTTTATCTGATGGATGGCAAGAAAAAACAGCCTATCAAAATGACGAGCATACAAAAGGACAAGACCTTAACGGTTAAGCTGGCGGCCGATCTGCCGCGGTCAAAAACCTTCAGTCTCAATCTTGCGGAGTTGGAGGCCGTGGACGGCAGCGGGCTCGAAAAGCCGTATACGCTTGGTTTTCGGACTTCGGGTGGTCCAAGGGTGACCGGTGTGAGTACTGGGACTACGGGCGTGCCGCTCGGCGCGACGATCGCGATATCATTTGATCAAACACTCTCTTCAAAACAAGATATTTCCGGGCTTGTGCAGCTTTCGGGTGGCGCGGTGTACGCGGGCGCATCGGGCAACCAATTGTTCGTGCGTCTGGTGTCGGTGCCGAGGTGCGGTGATTTTTCGATACGTCTTGCGAGCGGTATTACGAGCCAGTACGATATCGGCGGGAACTCCGCTTGGTCGTTCTCTGGGCGGACGGTGTGCCATACGACCCAGACTATCGGGTATTCGGCAAGTGGCCGGCCGATCGTGGCGTATATTTTTGGTAGCGGGTCGGCGGTACTCTTTACAGGGGCTATTCACGGCAACGAGATAGGGACGCGTGCCCTCATGTACTACTGGATCGACGAACTCGAGGCGAATGCGCGCTCCATACCAGCTGGCCGTTCGGTAGTGGTCGTTCCCGAGATCAACCCCGACGGCGTGGCCGCCGGAACGCGTACGAATGCCCATAACGTCGATCTTAACCGTAATTTTGCTACGAGTGACTGGCGCAAGGACATTACCGATGTGAATAACAACCCATTTCCAGGCGGCGGCGGAAGCTCAGCTATGTCCGAACCCGAAACGAGGGTAATTGCCGGCTATGCGGCGAGCCTGCGGCCATCGCTTATCGTGTCATACCACAGTATTGGCGGCGTGGTGGCGGCTAACCAGGCTGGCGCCTCTGGTGCGTACGCTGCGACGTATTCACGGCTAAGCGGCTATGGTAATGTGACAGGCCAGTCGGGTGAGACCTTTGACTATTCGATCAGTGGCACGGCCGACGATTACTACGCGCAAAAGCTTGGCATTGCCAGCGTGCTCGTCGAACTTAGTAGTCATAGCTCAAGCCAATCGTGGCTCAACCGAGCGGCAATGTGGGCAATGTTACGCTAATGCCTATGCGGTGGGGTATAATGAGAATAATTATGCGTAAGGGAGTATTGATTGCGATTGCACTAGGAGTGGCTATTGGCACTACGAGTTGGGGTGTGCACTCGGCTATGGCTGCCAACGACGCCAAAAAGACCGTCGCGGCCGAGGTTCAGTCGCTCCAAGAGCTGCCGACGACGCTTTCTTCTATAAAACTGCCAACCGTCGAGGATCCGGCGTGGCTCAAGCAGGCTAAAGCCGCGCGGGCGCAACAGCAAGCCGCCGCCGACAGCTCTGTTCGCACGGTTACTTATGACGTGACGACCAGGGGCGTGATTACGGCGAATTTTGCCGGGTTTAAGACCGATGCCAACCAAACCCTTAACGACAGCCGCGGCTGGGCGCGTATGGGCATTCGCTTTGAGGAGGTAGCCTCGGGCGGTATGTTTACCTTGGTGCTAAGCCAGGCGAGCCAAATGACGACCTTTTCGGCAACGGGATGTGACACGCAGTATAGCTGCAACGTTGGCCGTTTTGTCATTATTAACCAAGACCGCTGGCAGGGCGCGACGCCTTCTTGGAACAATGCCGGCGGATCGCTGCGCAACTATCGCCACATGGTAATCAACCACGAGACCGGCCACTGGTTAGGGCACGGTCACGCGCACTGTAGCGGCGCTGGTCAGCCGGCAGCGGTGATGCAGCAGCAATCCATCGATCTTGAAGGCTGTAAATTTAACCCGTGGCCGCTTGCAAGCGAGTTGTGGTCCACCACACTGGGGATATCGCTATGATACCGCTATCACGCCACCTGGAGGGAAAGAACCGCCGCCGTGCGCTGATTATCGTTGGCGGCATCGTCGTCATCGTTCTTGCTGCAGGCGGCTACGCGCTATGGAGCGGTTCGAGCTGGTCTACCTACCACTCGTCTTACGGCGACCAAAAGCGCGATGCGAAGTCGGCGCTGGAAAACGCTCTTAAAATGCCAGCGGATACCACCAAGCAGCGTGACGCCAAACTAAAGGCGCTCACCGACGCGCGGGCTACCCTAATGGACGGTGCAGATTCCCGGTGCCAACCAAACGGCTTGGTAGGCTGGCAGGCTTCTGTTAACGCGACGTACAAAAAATGGCAGCAGGAGTGCGAGGCTGACGAAGCGGCCATGGGCAAACTGAACGACCAGCTTGTGGCGGTGAGCGAGTACCTTAAGAGCGAGCGTGAGCTCGCGAACGTGCTGTCCGGCGGCCTGGCTGCTACGAACAGCAAGGTAACCGAAAAGTCATTCTCGGCGGTGCTCAGTAAATGGAAAGCTGCGTCGGCATCGGTAAAGGGCCTTAAGGCACCGGCGCCGTTCGAACCAGTCAAAACGAAAGCACAAAAGGCCGTCGATGCTGTCACTGCCGCCTGGCAGGCACTCGTAAAGGCGCATGCGGCCAAGAACGAAGCTGATTACAATGCGGCGGTAAAAGCGGTGGCGACTGCCTATTCCTCTTTGGAGAGTATCGAAACAGCAAGTAGGAGTGAAGTTACCAAGCTGACGGCTGAACTGCAAAAAGCCTACGACACAGCCTTTTAAACGAATAACGGCCAAATAAAAAACGACCAATCTCGCAGATGTGGTCGTTTTAGTTTGAACCTAGTTTTGGATCCAAACAGGTGCCTATTTATAATATCGCACCTGGTGAATAAGCGCAAACATTTATTCACAATATAATAGTGCTCATGTAAATATTGACAAAAAGCATAAGCTATGCTATATTAAGAACCATACACATATCACGTGTGAGGTAATTAAGAGGAGAATGTTTTTATGGCAGGAACCAAAGCTGGTGGCCAGAAGGCTGCCGCAAAGAACTTGGCAAAAGACCCTAACTTTTACGCTAAAATTGGTGCAAAAGGCGGCCGTAATGGTCGTACGGGCGGTTTTGCCGCAAACCCAGACCTTGCCCGCATTGCCGGTGCTAAGGGCGGTCGTATTTCACGCCGCAAGAAAGCAACTGTCACGGCTACAACTACGGATGTAACTGTAGCCGCTGATGTGACAGAAGTAGAAAACGATAGCGCACAAGCTGCCTAGTCGTTGCTAGTAACTAAAACGAGCGCTCCTTGCGGGGCGCTCGTTTTAGTTTGGTAGTTTGTAGCGGCGTAACCCGCAGACCCTGGCGTCGTTGACACGCCATTTACCGAGGCATGCGAGGCATTTGTATTCGCTTTTTTTGGTTTGGAGACCGGTAGCGCCACAAGACGGGCAGGTGCTTCTGGCATGGAGCCAGTCGCGGTAGGTATCGAGGGCCGCTTCGACCTGATCCTCTGCTATGGCGACGCCGTAAGCCGGCGCGAGCGTATTCGTGGCATGCTGCCAGGCGGCACGCTCCAACTCGAGCAGGGCGACGTCGCGGGTGAACTGAGCATGGCCGAGTACAGCGTGCGACAGCTCGTGGAGGAGCGAAGCGGCGTCGTTTGAGGCGGCATCGTAAAAAATAGCTCGTTCGTCGGGCGACCAGCGGAATTCGCTACCCGGAGCAAAACGATACGCCGAGAAATCAGCTGCCAGCTTAGTTGCTAGAGAGGTAATCGAGTGCATAGTAGTAGCAGCCGTACACGACGGCCGTCTCAGGGTGCTTGGCTTGCCGGAACTCAGGGCAGGGGATGTGCGGCGGGAGCTTTTCGCGCAGGATCGACTCGAGATCGGCGCCGTACCGGTCAAAATACGTGCCGATGCTGCCGCCAATAATCACGACGTCGGGCTGGATCAGGGGAATCACTGCCAGGAAGCCCCGGCTGATCCGATCGGCAATCTGATGCCAGGTGCGCTTACTGGTAATTTCGCGGGCGTACTTTTCGTACGTGGCGTAAATGGCTTTGCCTGAGGCGAAGCTCTCCCATTCGCGAACAACCCCGTCGAATTCCACCAGCATGCGGCCACCTTCGCTTTTCCGGAGGCCCGGGTCAATCTTGCCGCCGGTCATGATGCCGGTGCCGATACCCGTGCTGACAGTCACGTACAGGACCGATTCGGGAACATGGCGAAGTGCCCTCGTCTCGGCCAGGCCGGCCAGGTTGGCATCATTCTCGATGAGCACGGGCGCGTCACCGAGAACGCCGGCCAGCGCCTCCTTGGCGGCGAAGTTCTTCCACCCAAGATTGTTGCACCATACGGCCACGCCGTCTTTTATGATGCCGGGGAGCGCCACGACGACCGCCTCGACCGTTTCGTGGCCGTAGTTATCCTGCAAAACCTCCCGGAGCGAGGCTACGTATTCTTCTTGCTTACGGGGGGTCGGGAACCTGATGGTTTTGCCTATGCGGCCATCTTGCCCGAAACCAGCGACTAACGTCTTTGTCCCACCCGTGTCGACCGTCACTAACATGTTTGTAGTGTAGCATAAAACGCCAAGTTGCGCGCCCTCTGTATAAACGGTATAATTAAAGAAATTAAGAGAGGGAAACGCAGTATGGCACGAGTGAATCAGGGTGGATCTGTCCTCGTTTTCGTCGTGGTCGCGGTAATCATGGCCGGGCTTTTGGTTGGCGGGGTATACGTAGTACGCCAGCTGACGGCCCAGCCGACAGAAACGCTCCGCCCGTCACAAACGGCCGAGGAAAAACCAGATACGACGCAAAAAGAGGATAAAAAACCATCAGAGAACAAGGACACCGACAAGCAGGCGAATAAGCCCGAGGAGGAGAAGCCGGCCGCCAGCGAAAACGTCGCGCCGCCGTCCGGGCCGGCCGACGAGCTGCCAAAGACCGGTCCCGGTAGCGTTCTGGGCTCGGCATTTATGCTCGCAATCCTGAGTGCCGCGGCCGTTTCGTACGCCCGCTCGCGCCGCGTCGAACTCTCGCTTTGACTTTTGCCTCTTATAGAGGTACAATAGAGGTAATCTAGGTGTCGCGCCGGCTTAAGGCGTGTCTCCAGAAATATCAATTAAGGAAGGAGTCTTTTAAGACTTATGGCAACAAAAGCCGCAATAACAATGGACGATCTGCTCGCTTCTCACGAAGAAAGCGTCAAGCAAATCACAGCAGGAGAAATGGTAACGGGAACGGTCCTCTCGCTTCGTAAGCACGAAGTGCTGATTGACCTCGGTGCACAAGGCGTAGGTTACGTTCCTCGCCGCGAAGTTGGTTTCTCTCGCAACCTCAAAGAAGGTGACGAAGTAACCGCCAGCGTCGTTGACGCTGAGCTCGACAACGGCTACTCGCTCCTCTCGCTCCGCAAGGCCGCAAAGGACCGCGGATGGGAAGAAGTCGCCGCACGCATGGAAGCGGGCGAGATCATCGAGGTTTCACCATACGACGCTAACCGTGGTGGTCTCCTGGTAGAATTCGAAGGCGTTCGCGGCTTCCTGCCGGTTTCACAGCTTTCTGCCGAGCACTACCCACGCGTCGGTTCAAGTGACAAGGATGAAATCCTGCAGCGCCTGAACGCACTCGTCGGCCAGACCCTCAAGGTCCGCATTCTCGATAGCGACCGCAAGGCAAACAAGCTTATCTTCTCTGAGAAGGAAGCCGTCAAAGAAGGCCTCGCAGAGCGCTTCGAGAAGCTCAAGGTCGGTGACAAGGTTACCGGTGTCGTTACCGGTGTCGTTGATTTCGGTGTTTTCGTTAACGTTGAAGGTATCGAAGGCCTGGTACACATCTCAGAAATCAGCTGGGAACGCGTTAACAACCCAAGCGACTACGTAAAGGTCGG
>DASTSD010000147.1:0-2684 GCA_035760845.1 Saccharimonadales bacterium (SeqCode)
GCTGGCAGGTAGCAGTGTCTCAAAGTCGGGCGTCGACTTGCCTGCCGCCAATACCCCCTTGCCGTCTTCTTGCTTGCCGCCGGGCGAAAGCAACAGAAAGCCCCCCGCCGCTACAAGGCATACGGCCACCGCTACACCGGCAAAGAGCACTTTCTTCTTGGTGACGACGAGTTTGGGGCGTTTGATTTTGGGCAATCGGATTTTAGGGACGCCGATGTTCAGCACAATCTCTTTCGGAGCTGTGCGCCCTTTGGCTTTTTCTGCCTTTCGGCGATCGGCTCCTACGGCTTCGGATAGCCGTATACGCTTCTGCTCGGCCCATATATCGCCGATATCCTGCGAGCCTGGCTCTGCCAGATGCAAACGACCATCGGCCCCACGCACAAACCTCCTATAGATAGGCTGCTCCTGATTACTGCGATGACTTGTGCGGTGATTCATAGCTTCGCTTAAATTATAGCCACTTTAGAATGGCGTGTCGAAAGGCTGCTGTTCGCCGCCGGTAAAGGTTTTGCCGTGACGCAAGCGTTTAGACGGGTCGCTAGTAAAGAATAGGGATAGGTCGGTTATGGTTGGGCCGCGCGTCACATCGTCCGGATAGCCGTAGGCCTGGGAGCTATCAACCGTAACGAACATATAGAAGTACCTGGCGCAATCTATATCGTTGCCGCTGCCATCGAGCGGCGTGTAGACTTCTGGCTGGCTCAAGGTTACTTCGCCAAAATCGGTATCTTGGCCCCAAGTGGTCATGTCGGCCGTGCCGCAATCTGTTGCAACCCCGTCGGTGTCGTTCATGGTGCGGTATCGCATCGTCCACCTGGCACCAATAAAGTTGTCGACGCCGTTAAGCAGCCAGTACGTCGGGAAAACGTCGGTGTCCGTATCAATCATCCGCGAATACATGGCAACCTGCGGCTGCAGAAGAAGGGGTGTCGAGACTACACGGTTTTGGTTTGTGTAGGTCAAGAACGGTTCGAAGGACTGGACCTCGACGTCATCGATGGCCCAAACGGCGTCACTAGCAGCATTGGGTATTATCCAGCGGAAACGAATATTGGTAGAGTACGCCTGGACGGGTATGGCGGTACTGATGAAGGTCGGCGTGTTATAGGCAGACTCGTCATAGGTCACCATAGTCGTCCAGCTGGAACCATTATTGTGTGAGTACTGCAGTAGCAGGTCTTCGTTGTTACCTGGCTGGCGACAGGCGGCGCCGGAGTCGGTTGATATCCTCAGGTAAAAGCTGACCACCCCACCATACTGCAGGTTGTGATTGTTGGTGACCGCCGAGGCGCTGCCTCCACCGGTGGATACCAGCGCATCGCCGGAAGACAATGTGCCGCAGGTGGTACTTTCCACCATGTTGGTAATACTGGACCATAGGGGCGCGTCCGTTGGGTCGAAATCTTCGAACATCAGATCGTTAAGCGGCGGCGTGTCGTTGGCAGTGATGACGACATCGTCTATAGCGAACTCGTCCTGGCCGTTGCTACCGTTCGGGATGAGCCAGCGGAAGCGGGTGTTGCTTGACCAAGCGGCGGACGGTATGGACTCCGTAATCAACGTGGGGGTGTTGAAGTTAGACTCGTCGTAGGTAGCGATGGTCGACCAACCGCTACCGCCATTGGTCGAATATTGGAGCTGTACATCCTCTCCGTTCTCCGGTCCGTCACAGCTACCGCCACTGGAGGTAGGAATGCGCAGATAAAACGAAACTGTGCCGCCATAGGCTACGTCGACGTCAATTGTTTGACCCTGAGCCTGGGTACCTCCTTGGTTACCAGTAGAAACCAGGGCATTACCCGAGGACAAAGTACCGCACCCTGTACCAACATTCATACGGTCGGTATTAGCCCATAACCCAGCGTCAATATTGGCGTCGAAGTCATCCTCAAGCACAGCTGTCCCGCCGCTGCTTTCAAGCGTACCGCAGGCCCCGCCCAAAATATAAGCTTTGCCTTCGTGGTACACTGCCGACAAATTGGCGCGCTCACCCGTAAAACGCTCGTTGGTCAGGAACCATTCACCCAAACCGGTCGGATTATTCCCCGTTGCTATGGTCGTGTTTGCGCTTATAGGCGCGACATAGGTATTCGACGTACAATGAATGGCCGACTGCTTGCCGCCAAATACGTACATGTAGCCGTTCGCGGCAAAGCCGTCGGCGTGGCTGACATTTCTGGGCAAGTTTGTAGTATATGACCAGCTGTCCAAGGTGCCGTCGCCATTGATTTGAGTGAACTGGACGTCGCTCAAAAAGTTAATATTGTCCTGTCCACCCAATATGTACAGGTTGTTGGCGTAGGCTATGGCGGTCAACCCATTACGCGCCACATTGAACGACGTGCCAGCCGTCCAGCTATCGGCGGCGATATCCCCACCCGAACTGAGTTGAGGGCTAATGAAGACTGTGCTCGTCGAGCTCTGGCTCGAGTCATACCCGCCGACCACGTAAATCCTATCGGTCCACACCGTAGCGCCGAATTGAGTTCTGGCAACGGCGCTCGTGCTGCCAGTGTCGCCTATGCCGCCACTGGCAGTTGACCAGGAGCTAATATCGCCGTTGCTATCCGGTGTGGCATAGTAAATGGCAGATTGTGCGACTTTAGAATCATTCTGGCCACCCATGAAGTACAGCGTGCCGCCAGCCGTCTCTAGTTGCCCGAAAACCGAGTCGGCCGGCA
>DASTSD010000148.1:0-4909 GCA_035760845.1 Saccharimonadales bacterium (SeqCode)
TTACTGAGGGGATTGACCGGCTTGTTACCAACGAGTTCAACCTGTGTCTTAGGCTGGCTGCCCACGACGTTTTGGATTTGCTTGCGGCCGATTTCTTTGCCGTCTTTCATCACGACCACGTACGTCACTAAGCGTTTGCCTGGCACGCCCTTGGTTTTGACTTGGTGAAAGCCGATCGGGTGGTCCATATCGAGTACCTTTTGGACGGCAAACGGAATTGCCTGTTCCTCGGTGACCGTTTGGGCGCCGTCACGCCAAATAGCAATGGTCATCCCCGGGATAATCGGCGCATCGAGTTTGGCCGATACGGTGTCATCACTGGCGAGGGTAATACCCTTTTCTTTGAGCATGTCCGCCACGGTTTTTGCTTGGGTGTAGGCGGTCGTCTTTTTGCCATACAGGCCGAGGGTGAATTCAGTCGCACGCGTAATCGTCAGCTGCACGCCCATACCCTGGCCCACGACGTCGGTGTTGGTCGTCATCTCGGCGACATCTTCGTCATGCAGTGCAATACCGGCTTCGCTGGCAATCTGCTTGGCGGTGCGGTACGGCGACATGACTCTAACTCGCGTTTCACCATCGACGATAGTAACCGGGCGGGCACGGTAGATGTTCACTTCGTAGTTGCTGGCCACCAGCTTGTCATCGAGGCCCGGCTCGACACGGTCATTCGGGTCGATAGCGATACGCGCTTCACGGAACGCCTCACGCAAAGTGGTAGCGCGGGTCAGAAGACCGCGGTCGATACCTTGGTCATGTACCGAAAGCAGGCGTTTGCCAGATTCAGATGCCGTCGAGTCGGCTTTTACTTGTTGGACAAAGAACAGCCCAAAGAGCACCGCAACAACACCTGTTACCAGTGCTAGAAAAACGCCTCGATGAGAAAAAGTATCGCTATTTACCATTACCTATAGATGTCCTGAAGCCCTTGGCTGGCAGAGCAAGAAGGCCAAGGCTGCCAACCGCGACGCTGGTATGTCTCCCACGCCTTTTGGTCCTGAACGCTTGGCGGTGCGTCGGAGGCGACGGCGTAGCCACCATAGCCGCCCCAGGTTCCAACATCAAACTGATACGCTCCATAGTAGCCGTTACCAGTGTTTGAAGTGTAACTTCCTTCGCAGCTACGAAGACGAGCGAGCGCTTCGGCAAAACTACCGCTGAATGTATTATCCATCTTTGTGCCGACAACCTCGACCCGCTCCTCAGCCTTTTCAAGCACGACGGTCTGGATTACCTTGCGGCTGACCTCTTTGCCGTTTTTCATGACGATTTCGTACGTGACTGTCTTTTTGCCGGGCTTGCCCTCGGAACGGACCTTCTTGTAGCCGACTGGCTGGTCGGCGTCCTGAATTTGGCGGACCGGAGGTTTGATTTCCTCTTCCTGAGTGAATGTTTGTTTGCCGTTGCGCCAGATTTCTACTTTCATGCCGGCGACAATCGGCGCGTCCTCGCTCACGGCGAGCGTATCCTGCGGGGCAAGGGTGATTCCCTTTTCCTTGAGCATTTCGCCCACCGTCGTAGCTTGGGTGTAAGCAGTAACAGACTTGCCGTACAGCTTGAGGGTAAATTCGGTAGCGCGGTCGATAGCCAGCTGCACGCCGCTACCGTCGCCTACGAGGTCGGCACTGGCGGTCATGTCGGTTTCGTCTTCGTCGTGAAGGGCCATACCGGCGTGCTGGACAATCTGCTTGGCGGTGCGATACGGCGAGATGACGCGCTTACGGGTGGCGCCGTCAACGATCGTCACCGGCCGTGCGCGGTAAATGTTTACCTCGTAGTTACTGGCGACTAATTGGCCGTCGAGGCTTGGCTCGACAAGGTCGTTCTCGTCGACACGGATATGCGCGCCCTCAAGTGCGCTGCGCAAAGTGTCGGCACGGGTCAAAAAGCTCTTTTCGACGCCTTGGTCGTGAACGGTAATCAGCCGGTCACCACCGGTAGGACGCTGCGAGTCCGCCTGGGTATGCGCCGAAAAAACGATACCCAAAACAGATACGACAAAAAGAGCTGCGGCCGCAAAAATGCCGCGCGGGGGCTTGGATTTTCGAAGTATACTCTTCATAAATACAGGGACACCTCCGCGGTGTACTGCGAACAATTATAGCAAAAACAAGCGGTTTTTGACAGTTTTAGAGCTTTTCGAGGCGGGCGTATTCGACGTTGAGCTTTTTGGTTTGGCCACTGGTAAACTTGACGGTCACCGCCATGCCGTCGATATCTATCACCTCGCCAACGCCAAATTGCGACGAGCGGACACTGTCCCCAATATCAAAGTCGGGCAGGTCGCTGTAGCCATAGTCGTCCTCGGGCGTGCGGGTCGTAAAGCTGGCGGCGGGTGCCTGGACGATATCGTGCCCCATATCGCCAAGGAAGCGCGACGGCATATTGTAGCCGCGCTGGCCGAATTGCAGGCGGCTCTGAGCGTAACTAAGGTGCAACTCCTCGCGGGCGCGGGTCATACCCACGTAACAAAGACGGCGCTCCTCCTCAAGTGCGGCGGGGCCATCGTCTTGCACGCGGGCGTTCGGGAAGATCCCCTCTTCCATACCCACCATAAAGACCACGGGGAACTCAAGGCCCTTTGCAGCGTGAATGGTCATGAGGGTGACTTTTTGCTCGTGGCTGTCGCTGTCGGCGCTCGACATAAGGGCGACTTCTTCTAAAAAGTCCGGGAGTGTCAAGAATGCTTTGGCGTCTGAAATCAGCGAACCGATGTTCGCCTCGCGTTCCTCGGCCTGCGGCGTGCCGTCGAGAATATAGTCACGGTAGCCGGTTTTACTCACCAGCATCTCTACCAGTTCGCTTGGCGGCATTTCAGCCTGGACTTTCGCCTGCAACGTACGGAGTAGCTCCCCGAGCGTCGCCAGCGCCGTTTTTGCCCGCGGCGTGATGCTGCTGGTCTGCTCGACATTGACCAGGCTCGAGATGATATCCATGCCGCTCCCCGCTTGCCACAACAGGAATTTTTCGAGGCTGGTCGGGCCGATACCCCGCGCCGGAATATTGACAATCCGGCTAAAGCTCATGCGGTCATTGGGCTGGTAGAGCAGGCGCAGGTAGGCGATAATATCTTTGATTTCTTTACGGTCATAAAACCGTACGCCACCGATGATCTGGTACGGAATGCGGTGCTGCAAGAGCGCACGCTCCAGCGTGTAGCTCTGCGAGTTGGTACGATACAGCACGGCAAAATCACCGTAACTGCGTGCGCCAATACTTGCCTGCGAACCGATTCGGCTGGCAACGGCGTAAGCCTCCTCGGCTTCGTCGTATACGGCGTGAACTTGTACTGGGGCGCCGGCGGGCTCGGCCGTCCAGAGCTTTTTGTCGGTGCGCTGGGTGTTTTTGGTAATGACGCTATGCGCCGCCTCGAGGATCGCACCGGTACTGCGATAGTTTTGCTCGAGTTTTACGATCTTGGCACCCGGAAAGTCGCGTTCAAAGTTAAGAATATTCGTGAAATCTGCTCCGCGCCAACTATAAATCGACTGCCAGTCGTCACCCACCACACAAATATTGCGGTCGTCGTTCACCAGGCTCTTTACGATAGCATACTGTGCAGCGTTGGTATCCTGGTACTCGTCGATAAGGATGTGCTTGAACTGGGCGCGCCACTTTTTGCGCGTTTCGGGGTGCTCTTTGAACAGCCGGACTGTCTCGATCAAAAGGTCGTCAAAGTCAAGCGCGCCGGCTTCTTTACGCATTTTCTCGTACAGGCTATAGATTTTTGCGACTTCTTTTTGGAAAGGGTAGTTGGCGCTGGTTTCGAATTCCTCGGGAGACACCAGCTCGTTTTTAGCGTTAGAAATCACCGAGCTGACGGCGCGCGGCTTGATTTGCTTGTCGCCGATAGATAGCTGTTTCATGGCTTGTTTGATCAATCCCTGGCGGTCGTCCTCGTCGTAAATGACGTAGTTTGGCGATATTCCTACTTTGTCGCCGTCCATGCGGAGCAGCCGCACGCAAATGCCATGGAACGTCCCCATCCATGGCATGAAGTTACGGGCGCCGCCGTCTTGCCCCAGCAAGTGTCCGAGGCGTTCGCGCATTTCGCGTGCAGCCTTGTTGGTAAAGGTGACGGCCAAGATTTCGTTCGGCCATACGCGCTCGTTCGCGATCAGGTACGCAATACGGTGGGTGAGCGTTTTTGTCTTGCCGCTCCCGGCGCCAGCCAAAATCAACAGTGGTCCGGCCGTGGTTTGTACCGCGTCAGCCTGCGCGGGGTTAAGGTCTTGTAGCAAATCCATTAGCTTTATTATACCGAAAAAGCGGCTATCGGGGTGTCGTAATTTCGACCGATGCTACACGAGCTTCAAAATGTAGAGCAGTGCGCCGCCGCCAGCGCCTACGAGAAGGATAAGGACGATCCATACCACCCACATCCAACCGGATTTCTTTGGTGCTGGGTGCGAGAGTGGCTGGTGGTAGGTATCTGTGTCATAAATGGAGCCGTTATCTTGGTCTCCGGTACTTGGCTCCTCTTTGTATTGCTGTGGAATAGAGGTTGGACCTGCAGGTACGGGCTTTTCTTCTGCGCTCGCAGCGGGCGAGGTGCTTGGCTCTTTGGTTTCGAAGCCTTGTGCCGCGACTGGCGATTCTTTCGCTGCCGCCGGCATGCTTTGCTGTGCGCTTTCGTCGTGGGCACGCTTGAGTTCTGCATGGGTCGTGTCGGCTTCGACCGCCATCAAATCACCGCTAAGTTCCTCTGGGAGTACCGGTTCGACCTCTGTAGGATCTGCGGGTAGCTGCTTGTTAGGGTCGTCGACGGACTTTTTCGTGTCATCAGCCATTGGCGCACGGGAAATATCGTCGTCACTCGCAGGTGCGTCGCTCTCCTCGGACGCCAGGCCGCCAAGCGGGCGCTTTTCTACCTTGGCATCGGGCAGGAACGGCGACGTAAGGGGTGCGG
>DASTSD010000149.1:0-7377 GCA_035760845.1 Saccharimonadales bacterium (SeqCode)
TATACAGCACCGCGAGCGAGGCGACTGCTATTCCTAGCACCACCCAGAAAGCCAGCGGGTTGACCGGCACGTTAAACCAGCCGAAGACGCTCAGCGTACCGCCAGTAGTGTCAAAGAGTGACGTACCAATAGAGGCGAGCGTACTTGGCAGCTGGCTGATAATACCAGCGAAGATAATCAAGCTGATACCGTTACCGATACCCTGCTCGGTAATAAGCTCACCAAACCACATCAAGAGTACCGAGCCGGCGGTCATAGCAGTCACGGCAACCACCCACTCGATAGGTGTCGTGTCGCCAAGCGCTGTCGAGTTACCGGCAAGCACCGTCTGGCGCAAAATGTAGATGAAGGCAATAGACTGGACGATTGCCAGGGGTACCGAAATCATACGTGTCCACTGGTTAATCTTACGACGGCCTGATTCGCCGTCTTTGTGCAGCTCCTCGATCCGCGGTACGGCCTTGGTAAGCAGCTGCGTGATAATAGAGGCCGTAATGAACGGACTCATACCCACCAGCACAATCGAGAAGCTCGCCAGCGCGCCGCCGGATAGCAGGTTCAAGAATCCACCAAAATCACTGCCGCTCACGACACTGTTGATGACTTCCTTAAGCTGCGTCGGCTCTGCAAGCGGCACTGGAATGTGCGCCAAAAACCTATACGCGACAATAATACCAAGAACAATAAACAGTCTTTTCTGCATGTCCTTGTTTTTGAATGATCGGAAAATTGTTTTCCAGTTCATGTAGTTTTCGTTCCCCTTCTAACAAAATGGTCGCTGACCGTTACTACTCCACGGAGTACACTATAATTAGTATACTCCGAAAAGCGTAGCCGTGAGAGACTATTTGTCCTCTTTCTCTGCTTCTTTTTCGCTCTTCTTGAGCGGAGTTGGTACTGCTTCGAAACTGCCGCCGGCCTTTTCGATAGCAGCTTTTACGCTGGCGCTAGCACCCTGAACACGAAGAGTAACCTTTTCGTTCAGTTCGCCGCGGGCGATGATCTTGACCGTGTGGAACGGCGTAGCGATCAGGCCGGCCTCGAACAGCGTGAAGTTGTCGGCAGTCTTGCCGGCAAAAGCGTTCAGGTGGTCAAGGTAGACGACCTGGGCTGGGCTCTTCAGGCTCTTGAAACCGCGAGCCTTAGGAACAGCCTGCACGAGTGCGCGCTGACCACCCTGGAACATCGCGCCGAGCTTCTTACCGGTGCGTGAGCCCTGACCTTTGGTACCACGACCAGCAGTCTTACCCTGGCCAGCTGCGATACCGCGGCCGACGCGCTTGCGGCTTTTGTTAGCTGCGACTTGGAGTTCGTTGTATTTCATTACTTGTCCTCCTTCTTTTCAGCCTTTTTCGGAGCGTTGAGCCATTCGTCCTTAGGAACCATGGTCTTAAGCGCTTCGATAGTAGCGTAAGCGATGTTTACCTTGTTGGTAGAACCGAGGCTCTTTGAAAGCATGTTACGGATACCGGTCACACCGATGATCGCGCGGACAACACCGCCGGCGATGATACCGGTACCAGGAGCGGCAGGCTTGATAAGCACCTGTGCGCCTGAGAACTTGACTTCCGCGTCGTGCGGGATCGTGTCGTTCTTTATCGGAATCGTAATCATGTTTTTCTTGGCAACGTCCGTAGCCTTGGCGATAGCTGCCTGTACGTCCGCACCCTTAGAAACACCGACACCAACTTTGTTCTTGCGGTCACCCACAACAACCAGTGCCTTGAAGCGGAAACGACGTCCACCCTTTACCACGCGGGCAACACGGTCGATGTTGATAACGAGTTCTTCGAACTGCTTTGGCTCGGCAGGTGCCTGGTCGCGACGCTGGCCACGTGGGGCACGAGTGTTAGTAGTAGCTTGTTCGGCCATATTAGAACTCCAAACCTTCCTTACGTGCAGCTTCTGCGAGAGCGGCGAGGCGGCCAGCGTACTGGCGGCCGTTGCGGTCGAATACGACTGCGTTAATCTTTGCCTTCTTGGCTTTCTTGGCGATTTCGCTGCCAACGAAGGCTGCTTGTTCGCTCAGTGAGCCGGTCTGCTTGGTACCGACGGTCGTTGCGGCAGCCAGCGTGTGCTGCTTGACGTCGTCGATAATCTGCGCGCTGACGTGCTTGTTGCTGATAGTAACCGTCAGGCGTGGGCGCTCGGCGGTACCGGTAACTTTGCTGCGTACACGGTTCTTGCGGAGGCTCTTGTTAAGGAGTTTCTTAGCGAGGTTAGCCATGATTACTTACCAGCCTTTCCTGCCTTGCGAAGGATAACTTCGTCGGCATATTTAATACCCTTACCCTTGTATGGTTCAGGCTTCTTGAGTGCGCGGATTTCAGCTGCGACCTGGCCAACCTGCTGCTTGTCGATACCACTGACGGTGATTTCCATCTTGTTCGTGGTGATCGTGACGCCGGCTGGAGCCTCGTAGCGTACCGGGTGGCTGAAACCGAGTGCCATTTCAAGAGCGCTACCGCTCATGGCAACACGGAAACCAACACCGTTGACTTCCAGTTTCTTTTCAAATCCCTTGGTAACACCTACGACGGCGTTGTTCAGGAGGGCGCGCTGCAAACCGTGCTGCGCTTTGGCGACACGCTCGTCATCCTTGCGGGTAACGATCGCTTTGTTGTCTTCGAGTGAGACAGTAACGTCGCTCAGGTGTGGTACGGTCAGTTCGCCCTTAGGGCCTTTGACAGTAATGACACTTGAGTCGACCGTGATTGTCACACCGGCGGGTACCTCAATTGGTAGTTTTCCGATTCGGCTCATATACTTCCTTTAGTCTTTCTTATTCTTGTTACGTAGCACCATTGCCACTGCGACAATGATTGCGAAGGCGACGATGACTGCACCGATCACGATTGCCGAGATCAATGCGGTATCACCACCCGAGTTTGCTGCTGTATCGGTTGCTGGCTTCATACGGCCTAGTATACCTTAAGCAGCAACTCCCCGCCAAGGCGTTCC
The DNA here is from genome assembly GCA_035760845.1 of Saccharimonadales bacterium (SeqCode). Classification (GTDB taxonomy): domain Bacteria; phylum Patescibacteriota; class Saccharimonadia; order Saccharimonadales; family Saccharimonadaceae; genus CAMLKC01. Next base: position 2,962 of record DASTSD010000149.1, read on the forward strand.
TTGACAGCTTCCTGGCCGGTAATCACGCCCTTGCTCGTGCTGATGAGGACGAGACCGCGGCCGCTTTTTACCTTAGGGATGTCGTTCACGCCAACGTAGACGCGGCGTCCCGGCTTGCTCAGGCGGGTCAGCTCGTTGATGTTGCTGTTCTCACCTGGTTTAGCGATGGTAATGACCAGCGTGTCGCGTGGCTTACCGGCTTCTACCTTGACGTCTGCCAGGTAGTGGTTTTTCTTGAGTTGTTCGGCGACAACCTTCTTGATCTTGCTTGAAGGGACGCGAACTTCGTTCTTGCCAACCATAGCCGCGTTACGAATGCGGGTAAGAAGGTCGGCGATTGGGTCAGTTGATTGTAAAGACATATCTTATTCCTTTCCTTCTTACCAACTACTCTTCGTTACACCAGGGATTTCGCCCTTTGATGCTTTTTCGCGGAAGTTAATACGGTTGAGGCCGAAGCGGCGCATGTAACCGCGTGGACGGCCGCTCAGGATGTCGCGGTTCTTCCAGCGGGTCGGGCTGCTGTTCTTAGGAAGCGCAGCGAGACCTTCGAGGTCGCCGAGTTCCTTCAGTTCAGCACGCTTGGCGGCGTATTTCTGGATCAGCTTCTTGCGCTTTTCGTCGCGGGCGATCATTGATTTCTTAGCCATTAGCGTTTGCCTCCTTCTTTCTCAAACGGTACGCCAAACTTTTCAAGCAGTGCACGGCTGTGTGCAGCGTCTTCGTTCTTGATAGTGAACGTGACCTGCAGGCCGTGAAGTACTTGGGTTTCCTCGAACGTCAGCTCTGGAAAGATTGACTGTTCGACAATACCGAGGTTGTAGTTACCACCCTTGTCGAACTTGCTGCCGACGCCGTGGAAGTCACGGACGCGAGGCAAAGCGACGTTAACGAGGCGGTCGAGGAACTCGTACATACGAGCGCCGCGGAGCGTAACGCTGATGCCGACGCGGTTCATGCCGGCACGGATCTTGAAGCCGGCGATCGACTTCTTAGCCATGCGGTCGACAGGAGCCTGACCGGTAACCTTGGTAAGCGTGTTGCGGACAACTTCAGTGTGACGCTTGTCATCTTTGTTTTTGCCGATACCGACGCTTACAACGATCTTCTCGAGCTTCGGTACTTGATGTACGTTCTCGAGCTTCAATTCGGCTTGCAGTTCTTTGACGAATTTCTCTTTGTACAAAGCTTTCAAGCGAGGAGCAGCGGCAGTAGTGGTAGTCTTAGCCATTACTTGATCTCCTTATTTTTAGCCTGGCGGGCAAGGCGGGCCTTGGCGCCATCGGCGTTCTTTACGTAACCGACGCGGCTGGTCTTGCTTGACTTTTCGTCAACGACAAGAGCAAGCTTGTGAAGCGGCGTTGGGACGTGAATATCCTTGCTGCCGCCGCGTGGGTTGAGCTGGCTTGGCTTAACGTGGCGGTGCTTGGTGCCGACGCCTTCGATAAGGGCTGCGTTCTTTTTAGACAGAACGGCCAGTACCTTTCCAGTTACACCTTTGTTTGCGCCCGAGATAATCTTTACGACGTCATCTTTTTTGATACGCTGAGCCATATTAGAGTACCTCCGGTGCGAGGCTGATGATCTTGGCGTAGCCCTGGTCGCGGAGTTCGCGTGGGACTGGGCCGAAGACACGGGTAGCCTTAGGGGTTTTGTCGTCGTTGATGATAACGGCTGCGTTGTCATCGAAGGCGATGGTGCTGCCATCTGCACGGCGGATTTGGTCGCGGGTGCGGACGACAACTGCCTTAACGACTGATTTTTTCTTTACGTTGCCGGTTGGGTTTGCCTGCTTGACGCTGGCGACGATGATATCACCGACGCGGGCGTAGCGGCGACCCGTACCGCCGAGAACGCGGATACAAAGGATTTCCTTTGCGCCCGAGTTGTCGGTTACCTTAAGACGAGATTCTTGCTGGATCATTACGCTTCCACCTCTTCGTCTTTGAGTTCGATCGAACCGCGAGATTTCTCTTCGATGTTCGACAGGACAAAGCTCTTGGTCTTTGACTTTGGACGGCTCTCGGTAATCTGAACCTTGTCGCCGACGTGAGCTTCGTTGTTTTCGTCGTGAGCGGTGTACTTGCGGTTCACAGTGTACTGCTTACCATAAATAGGATGCGTTTCACGACTAGTTACAGTGACGGTGATTGTCTTATCGTTGACATCCGACGTCACGATACCGGTCAATGTCTTGGCCATATTATTTACTCTCCTTTTCGCTGATCTCGGCTGCTCGGATAGCAGTGAGAAGTCGGGCGATTTCTTTCTTGGTACTGGTGAGTACACGTGGGTTCGCAAGCTCACCGGCGGCGTGGCCACGGCGGGCAGCCAGGAGGTCTTCGCGCTTAGCGGCAAGTTCCGTACGGAGCTGCTCGAGCGTTTTTACCTCTTCGGCCTTAGTCGTTTTCTTGTCTGCCATTATGCCTGCTCCCTTACGATGAACTTAGTCTTCACAGGAAGCTTGTGAGCTGCGAGGCGCATAGCTTCGCGGGCTACTTCTTCTTCGACGCCCTTCATTTCAAAGAGGACGGTGCCAGCTTTTACCTTGGCGACGAAGAATTCCGGGTTACCCTTACCGCTACCCATCTTCACGTCCTGCGGCTTGCGGGTACGTGGAGTGTGCGGGAAGATGCGGATCCAGATTTTACCGCCACGCTTGATGTAGCGGGTCATTGCCTGACGTGCAGATTCGATCTGGCGTGAGGTGATGTCGTTGTTGGTCTGTGACTGCAGGGCATAGTCGCCGAAAGCAATGTAGTGACCGCGGGTCGCGATGCCTTCGTTGGTGCCCTTGCGAACCTTTCGATACTTGGTTTTCTTAGGTAACAACATATCGATTAGCTCCTTTCACCTTTGTAGATCCACACCTTGACGCCGACGATACCGGCACTGGCAGGCATTTGGGCGGTCGCAGAGTGGAAGTCAACGTCAGCACGCAGCGTGTGAAGGGGCACGGAGCCTTCGATCAGCTTTTCGCGGCGAGCCATTTCAGCGTTGTTCAGACGACCAGCAACCTCGATGCGGACACCCTTGGCACCAGCGTTGATGGTGTTCTGGGCAGCCATTTTGGTTGCGCGGCGGAAGTTGATACGACGCTCGAGCTGGCGGGCGATGTTCTCAGCAACGAGTTTTGCCGAGAGTTCCGGACGCTTGACTTCTTCGATGTTGATACGGACTGGCAGGCTGGCGATCTTTTCGATCTGGGCCTTCAGTTCCGTAACGCCTGCACCACCACGGCCGATCACGACACCAGCTTTAGCGGTGTGGATGGTAATGGTGATGAGGTTTGCCGAACGTTCGATCTCGATACGAGCGATCGTTGGGCGTGATGCGAACTTCTTTTCGATCAGTTCGCGGATCTTGATGTCTTCCGCAAGCCACTTGGCGAAATCTTTTTTGCTGGCAAACCAGCGTGAATCCCAGTTCTTGTGAACTTGCAAACGGAAGCTAATAGGGTTTACTTTTTGGCCCATATTATTTGCTCTCCTTTGCAGCAGTCGCAGGCTTTGCGGCTGGCTTCTTTGGTTTTTCAGCGCCAGTTACTTCAACCAGGATGTGGCTTGAACGCTTCTGGAATGGAAGCGCGCGGCCGCGGCTTGCTGGCTTGAAGCGCTTCAGGCGAGGACCTGCCGTTACCGACAAAGTCTTGATCTGAAGGGTCTTGCCATCGAGCCCGTGGTTGTTAGTGGCGTTTGCAGCAGCGCTGGCGATAGCCTTTTTGACAGGCAGCGCAGCGCGCTTAGGGACGTTTTCGAGGATAACAAGCGCGTCGGCGACAGAACGGCCACGAACCAGGCCAGCAACGAGGCTTACCTTGCGTGGGGTCTGGTCGACACCCTTGGCGTATGCGCGTACTACTTGCTCAGCCATTACTTCTTATCCTTTCCACCGTGCTTGCGGAACTTGCGGGTCGGGCTAAACTCACCGAGTTTGTGGCCGACCATGTTTTCCGTGATAAGCACAGGTACGTGCACACGACCGTTGTGAACAGCGATCGTTCGGCCTACCATATCAGGACTGATCGTGCTTGCGCGCGCCCAAGTCTTGATGATAGTACGGTCGTCTTGACTCAGGGCTGCTACTTTCTTAGCAAGCTTGAAGTCGACGAACGGGCCTTTTTTGAGTGAACGACTCATATACTACCTCTTCCTCTTCGCTTCATGGCGACTTCTTACAATCATCTTGTTCGTATCTTTACGACGACGAGTGCGGTAACCAAGCGTGAGCTGACCCCAAGGAGTACGTGGAGCCTTACCGCTACCGTGGCGACCACCGTCACCACCACCGTGCGGGTGGTCTGCGGCGTTCATAACGACACCACGGACAGTTGGACGGATACCCTTACGGCGCTTACGGCCGGCAGAACCGATTTTTACGTTCTGGTGCTGGACGTTACCGACAGTACCGATAGCA
>DASTSD010000150.1:0-5135 GCA_035760845.1 Saccharimonadales bacterium (SeqCode)
GGCAGCTTCGACGCCCTTTAAGTCCTGGATGTTGGTATAATCTTGCTCGGTCAGGGTGCTGGTGGTGTAGGTTTGCTCGGTGGTGGGGTTGGTGAAGCCCTCAAGGCCACGCGTCGGTGCCCCCGGACGAACGACGGCGATGTTGCCGCCCAGTGCCGTTACTTGCCCGGAAATAACCTGCGTGATACCGCCGCTCAATGAAAGCACCGCAGTGATACTCGCCACGCCAATCGCTACGCCCGTGGTCGTCAGGACGGTACGCAGTTTGGTGATCTTGAGCGAGTGGTAGGCGTTCTGAATGTGTTCGATAATGAGTGGGCGGTTCATTTTTTCTTCGCTTTCGTCTTGGTTTTCTTGGCCGTTTTGGTGCTGCTGGAGCGCCGGCTGCTGAGCGATACTTTGGCAGCCGGGTCTTTGACGGCGATCGGGACTTTGGAGTCGCTGTCGATCTGCCCGTCGATCATGCGGATGACGCGCGAAGCGTACGTGGTGAGGTCGGGGTTATGGGTGACCATAATAATAGTATTGCCGCGTTTATGAAGGTCCGAGAGTTCTTCCATGATGACGTGGCTGGCCTTGCTGTCCAGGTTGCCGGTGGGCTCGTCCGCCAAAATGATCGATGGGTTGTTGACCAGAGCGCGGGCAATGGCGACGCGCTGCATTTGGCCGCCCGAGAGCTGCCACGGCATGTAATATTCGCGCTCGGAAAGATGGAAGTTCTTGAGGCTGTCGCTAGCCTGCTTGAGCCGGCGCATGCGGCTCATGCCCTTGTACGCAAGGGGTAAGGCGACGTTCTCGATGACCGTCAGGCGGTTGATGAGATTGAAGCTCTGGAACACGAAGCCGATTTGCTGGCTACGAATACGCGCGTGCCTGGCTGCCGACATTCGTTCGATCGTCTTGCCGTCAAGAAAATACTCGCCTTCGCTTGCGCGGTCGAGTAGTCCAAGAATATTGAGAAGGGTTGTCTTGCCGCAGCCGCTGGGACCCATGATGGCGATGAATTCGCCTTTTTCGATCTGTAGATCGATGCTGTCGAGTGCGACGTGCTCGGCGTCGCCCATGCCGTAGCGTTTGGTAAGACCTCTCAGTTCAATAACTGGCGGGGTTGGTGTTTTCTTTTTGGCCATTCTCCCCTTATTATAGGTAGGCCGTAAAAGGAAAAGCAACCATAACTAGGGCGTAAATTATACAACTGGTATAATAAGTGATATTGGAGAGGTGCAAGAGTGGTTGAATTGGCACGCCTGGAACGCGTGTGTGCCAGCAATGGTACCCAGGGTTCGAATCCCTGTCTCTCCGCCATGATAATAGGCTGACGATGGTCGGCTTATTTTTTGTTCGAGTTCTACTCGCAAGGGTCTTTTTTCGCATCAGCTCTACTGTATCAAATCAAAACATAACCACTATATATAGCGTTGTAAATAACAAACACCACACCATAAGGTGTTATATGGATTGTGGTAATAAAAACACAAACAAAACGCTTGAAAACCACACATATAGGGTCTATAGTTTTTGATAGACACTACATATGTAGTAGTTCAACAAAAATACACATTTTGCAAGGAGGGTAGACGTTACTGCTACGGCGGAGTCTTTCTTGCGCCCTTTGAGACGGGGTTGTGGGGGTAGAAAATTAAAGTAGCAAGGGGTATAAGATGAGCGTGATTCATGTGGTAAAACGCGATGGCACCCGCGAACCATTTGACGCCAACAAGATCAACCTCGCGCTGGTAAAAGCCAGCGAAGGACTTCCTGATCAAATACAAAAAGTAGTACAAGTTGCAACCGAACTGCAGCTGACCCTGTTCGACGGCATCACCAGCGAACAGCTTGACGAAGCCGTCATCCACACGGCACTTCAAAACGTAAAGGACGACCCGGATTTCGACAAGATCGCCGCGCGCCTGTTGCTTAAGAATATATACAAGAACATTTTGGGCGATTACGCCGACGAAAAAGAGCTTAAAAAGCTCCACGAGCTTAAGTTCCCCGAATATATCAAGCAGGGCGTAAAAGACGGCCTACTTGATGAGCGCATGGCAAGCAGCAAGGTCTTTGACATCAAAAAGCTCGCTAAGGCACTCGACCCGTCACGTGACCAGCTGAGCAAATACCTCGGTGTCGTCACTAACAAGAACCGCTACGCACTCCGCAAGCAAAGCGGTGCGCCGATCGAGGTTCCACAGTTTACCCACATGCGTATTGCCATGGGGCTGAGCTTCAACGAAGAAAACCCGACCGAAGCCGCTATCGACTTTTACCGTCATATGAGCAACCTCGACTACGTTCCTGGTGGTAGCACCCGCGTGAACGCCGGCGGCTCGTTCCCGCAGCTTTCCAACTGCTTCCTTCTTGAAGTACAGGACGACATGGAGTCGATCGCCAAGGGTATCCGCGACGTCATGTGGATTGCCAAAGGTACCGGCGGTATCGGTATCAGCCTGAACAAGCTTCGCGCCGCGGGCAGTCCGGTCAAGACGACCAACACCGAGTCGACCGGCCCAATCCCGTTCATGAAGATGATCGACACGGCGCTCTTTGCCGTATCGCGTAAGGGTAAAAAAGCTGGTGCGGCCGCTCTTTACATGGAAAACTGGCACCTTAACTTCCCGCAGTTCCTCGACCTCAAGCAAAACTCGGGCGACCCGTACCTACGTACGCGTCTCGCCAACACCGCTGTCTTTATTAGCGACGAGTTCATGAAGCGCGTGTCAAAGGACCAAGACTGGTACTTGTTTGATCCAGCCGAAGTTGCCGATTTGCCAGAGCTCTACGGCGAGGATTTTTCGGCCCGCTACAAGGAATACATCAAGCTGGCCGAAGCCGGTAAGATGCGCGAATTCAGCAAGATCAAGGCCCGCGAGCAATTCCGCCAGATTTTGATTACCCTGCAGGCCACCAGCCACCCGTGGCTAACCTGGAAGGACACTATCAACGTCCGCGCGCTGAACAACAACACCAGCACGATCCACCTGTCTAACCTTTGTACCGAAATTACGCTGCCGCAAGACGAGCACAACACGGCTGTATGTAACCTCGTGAGCATCAACCTCGCAGCACATCTTAAGGAAGACAAGACCTGGGATTGGGACCGCCTGGCCGCCAGTACGCGCAGCGCTATCCGCCAGCTCGACAACCTCTGTGATATCACTAACACGCCGATTCCAGAGGCAATGCACTCCAACCTGCAAAACCGCGCGCTTGGCCTTGGCATGATGGGCTTTACCGACGTGATCGAAAAGCTCGGTTACAGCTACGAGAGCGAACAGGCCTACGACCTGATGGACCAGCTGACCGAGTTTATCAGCTACAACGCGATCGACGAGTCGGCTGACATGGCCCAGACCCGTGGCGCTTACCCAACGTTCAAGGGTAGCGGCTGGAGCAAGGGCATTCTGCCGATCGACACGCTCGACGAGTTGGCCGAGAACCGCCACGTAAAGGTAGACATCAACCGCAAGTCACGCCTTGACTGGGAAAATCTCCGTAAGAAGGTCAAAAAGGGCATGCGTAACGCTACTCTGATGGCAATCGCGCCAACGGCGAACATCGCGCACATTGCCGGTACGACTCCTGGCCTTGACCCGCAGTTCGCACAGATCTTCAGCCGCTCGACCTTAAACGGCAAGTTCCTCGAAGTGAACACCAACCTTGTTCACGACCTCAAAGAACTTGACATTTGGGACGAGGTAAAAGACGAACTGCTCGCAAAACAGGGCGACATCCAAACCATCGAGCAGGTTCCGCAGCACGTCAAGGACGTTTACAAGACAAGCTTCCAGCTGAGCCCGTACGCGTTCATCGAAGTCGCGGCCCGCGCGCAAAAATGGGTCGACCAAGCCATCAGCCGCAACATGTACCTTGAGACGCGCGACATCGACGAATACGTGAACATTTACAGCACCGCCTGGAAAAAGGGCCTCAAGACGACCTACTACCTGCACGTCAAGCCGCGCCACCAGGCCGAGCAGAGCACCGTGAAAGTCAACAAAGCAGAAGCCCTGGGCGGCCCACGAAAAGCCGGCTTCGGGTTCGCAAAAGCTAAGCAAACAGTATAAAAAAGGGGGGATACGAAAATGGGTATGAACGCAAGTACAATCATCAACGACGACATGACGCTTGAAGAGAAACTCGAAGCAATCGAGCTGGCCATGAAAAACGCACAGGAGCAGGCCAACGAAGAAGCCAAGGCAAACGGCCAGGTCGCCGCGCCGCTTGACCCGGCCGACCTCACTATGTGCGAGGGCTGCCAGTAGGAAACTACTACTATGAATATCATCAAACGACTAATGAAAGAAATGGAGCGCTACCATGGCCGGCATTCTCGGAACAGGTATCCAAGACGGATTACTCTTAAAACCAATTAACTACCAATGGGCGTACGACCTGTACAACCAGGCCGTAGCGAACACGTGGTTCCCGAACGAGATCCAGCTAGGCCAAGACCTTGCCGACTGGAAGAAGATGAGCGACGAGGAGCGCCACGCGCTGGAATTCCTCATGAGCTACTTCAACCCGAACGAGCTGCTGGTGAACAAGGCGTTGGCCTTTGGCGTGTACCCGTACGTCAACGCCGCTGAGTGCCACCTGTACCTCGCCAAGCAGATGTGGGAAGAAGCCAACCACTGCATGAGCTTTGAGTACGTACTCGAAACCTTTCCGATCGACCGCGACAAGGCGTACGCGGCGCACGTCGAGACGCCAAGCATGGCGCGCAAGGAAGAATTCGAAACCAAGTTCATCAAGCGTATGACCGAGCAGACGCTTGATATCAGCACGACCGAAGGCAAGAAGGATTTCATCCGTAACCTGATTGCCTACAACATCATTCTCGAAGGTATTTGGTTCTACAGCGGCTTCATGGTGGCCCTTAGCTTCCGTCAGCGCAACCTGCTGCGTAACTTCGGCAGTTTGATCGACTGGGTCGTCCGCGATGAAAGCCTGCACCTCAAGTTCGGCATCAACCTGATTCTCACCGTACTTGAAGAAAACGAAGACCTCCAGACCGAGGAGTTCGCGGCCGAAATCAAGCAGATGATCCTCGACGGCGTCGAGATGGAAGAGCAGTACAACAAAGACCTGCTGCCAAACGGCATCCTGGGCCTGAACGCCGATTATATCAACCAGTA
>DASTSD010000151.1:0-5668 GCA_035760845.1 Saccharimonadales bacterium (SeqCode)
GTCGAATGCCAAGCGCACGTTGCCGCTTAGGCGCTTGAGCGCCCGCAAGTGGTTTTCGGTCATGGCGGTACCGGCCGTCGCGACCACCTGCTTTATGTCCGCCTGGTGGCTACTCACGACATCCAGGTTACCCTCTACCACGACAGCGTAGTCGCTTTTACGGATCGACTCTTTTGCTTGGCTCAAGCCGAATACGTGGCGACCTTTGTCATAAAGCAGCGTCTGTGGCGTGTTCAGGTACTTGGGCGCGTTCGGGTCGTCGATGATAATGCGCGCCGTAAAGCCGATCACCTGCCCGGTCGGATCCATCAGCGGTACGGTCATGCGGCCGCGGAACATGTCGCCGCCAAAGCGGTTGGTCAGGCCGGCGTCGGCCAGTTCGCGCTTAGTGAAGCCCTTTTTCATGAGGAACTGCACCAGCGCGTCGCCCGCCGTTGGCGCGTAACCTATGCGAAAGTCCTGTACGATCTGCTTGGAGAGCCCGCGCTTTTTAAACACATACTCCAGCGCGTGCTGGTTACGAAGCAGGCTGTGTTGATAGTACGTGGCGGCCAGGTCGTGCGCGTCCATCAGGCGTTTTTTGCGCCGGGAAAGATCGCGGCTGCCCTTGGACTCGTACTCCGAGAGGTCGACACCGGCCTTCCTGGCCAGGTGCTCGAGCGCCTGACGAAAGTCCATGCCCTCGGCTTCCATCACGAAGCTGAACACGTCACCGCCCTTGTTCGAGGAAAAGTCGTGCCAAATATGCTTGTCGGGGCTCACGAAAAAGCTCGGGGTTTTCTCACCCGAGAACGGGCTCAGCCCCTTGAAATTACGCCCAGCCCGCTTGAGCTGTACGTACTCCCCGATCACGTCCTCAATATTGAGGCGTGCGCGCACTTCTTCTTTGGCGTCCTGCATACCATAATTATACCATCTTTACCTCTGTTTTTTGATGGATATTGGTTGAACCAGCTACCCCGTTTATGCTTTAATGAAAGCAATGTATCCGGATCCAAACCAACAAAACCAAAACCCCTACCAGGCGCCGCAACAACCGACGCCCCCTACGGGCGTCCCTCCGGTTCCAGGCCAACCCGTCCCGCCGACCAACATTCCCCCTGCCCCGCCGCAGCCATCCGCGCCGCAGTATTCTATCGACTACCTCAACCAAATCGCGCCGGCACCAGCCAAGAGCAGTCTGTTTGGTAACCGCTTGCTCGTCGCGATCGCCGGCGGCGGTATCATCCTTGTGATGTTAGTCGGCGTACTATCGCTACTTGGTGGTGGCTCCGGCCCAACGCAAAAAATGCAGACGTTTGCCGCCCGCGTGCAAATGCTCGAAGGCGTCGTCTCAAAGGCGCAAAAGAACATCAAGAGCAATGACCTTCGTGCTACCAACAGTAATCTCAGCATCTTCCTGGCTAACACCGACCAAGGCATGGCCGATCCGCTCGAGAAAAACGGCGTTTCCCTCACCAAGCTCGACAAAACCATCACCCAGGCTGAAAGCGGCGAAGAGCTCACCGCAAAACTGGAGGATGCCCGCCTGAACGCCGTCTTTGACCGCACCTACTCGCGCGAGATGAGTTACCAACTCACCGCGCTTGAAGCGCTAATGCGCAGCATTTACGCCAGCACCAACAGCAAGTCGATGAAGAGCTTCCTCCAGACCACCGATGACAGCCTCGTACCAATCAAAAAGCAGTTCGATACCTTCAACGCGACCAGCTCTTAAGCCTTTGCGACAAGGTCGTAGCTTAGGCGCGCCAAATCTTTTATTTCGTCGTCACTCAGCTGGCCCGAACAAATAATTGTGTTCCAGTGTTTTTTGTTCAAGTGATAGCCAGGCACGACGGTCTCGTATTTTTCGCGCAATGTCTCGGCCAGCTGCGGGTCGCACTTCAGGCTGACACGAAGCGGTTTGCTGCCGTCGGCGATAATCGCGAACAGTTTACCTTCGCCGGTTTCTTTGTGGCCGACCTTGTACACCGATGTCCCCTCGCCAAACGGAAAGTCCAGCCAGGCGTTCGGAAAGCTAAGCAAATATTCTTCGAGTTCCTTATGTGTCATTGTTTGATCCGTACTTTTGTCAGGTAATATTTGAGTTCCATGATGCTGCCACGAATGTCGCCGAGTGCGCGGTGCTCTTCGGGCTTGGCGAATTTTTTGCCGTATTTGCCTTCAAACACCAGCTTCCAGGCACTCACGTCGAGCATGCGGTAGTGCAGGCGCTTGCTCAGGCGCGCCCACTGTTTGTCGATAAATTGCCGGTCCATGTGAATAGAATTGCCGGCGAGGATCACTGGCACGTCGGCCTTGAAATGTTCGTCGATAAACGCCAGCAGGTCGTCCTCGACATCGGTCAGGTCTTTGCCGTCGCCGTTTTGCGCCAGCAGGCCGCTCTTAGAGTCCGGGTTGGCATCCCAAAACACGCTGTTGGCCGACAGGCGCTCCTGCAAGCTCATGTCTTCGTTCTTAACAACGCCCTGGTAAGTGGCGATTTCTTCAAAGTCCCAGTCGGTAGCAATGGCAGCTACTTCTAAAATGAGGTCGTTTTCGGCATCGAGTCCGGTCATTTCCAGATCGACCCAAAGGATTTTTGCTTGTTTAACCATGCCCCTAGTATACTACTGTTTCTTCTGCGGGAACAAATGCCTGATGGCGATAGTTAGCATGCTCACCGTCTGGACGATCGTCGCGGCGAGCAGTAGCCTAAGGCTCCATTCGTCGAGCCGGAATCCCAAGATCCGAAATCCCTGCAGCAAGGCAATGCCAAAAACAACGACCGTCTCGGCTGCAAGAAATGCAAACAACAGGCGCAGCGTCTGCTCCTTAAGAGTTTGGTCTTTCTCGCGGATATCGTTCTCGATCCGCACCAGCCGGGCCTGCTCTTTTTCAATTTGGTCGTTCACCGAAGACAGTGCGGTCGGCTCCGAGGCTGCCGGAGCAGGCACCGATGCCGTGTCGACCGCCCGGTCTAGTAGTTCTATGACTCGCGGTTTTCGGGTAGTCATGAAATCATCCCTAGCCTCTCCAAACGTATCGCCATGGCAATCTTGGACACGCGGAATATCTCTGCCGCCCGCTCGATGTCGGGATTGATATCCCACAGTTCGCGCAATTTGTCCTCGGGCATCAGCAGCTCGGCAGCGAAATTATTTGCCTCGCGTTCACGAAGAATGGCGGCTTCATCGGTAAGTACGGGGGTGTCGCGGCGAAAGAGCGGCGCTCCGCCATCGACGTATTCGGCAAAATCCACCAAGCCGTCTTCTTTGTGCGCGTCCAGCCAATCGCGGTGCAGCACGTAGTGGCCGAACTCATGCGCCAGCGTAAAATTTTGGCGCACAAGCGGTTTGTTCACATTAATAACGATCTTCAGGCGGCCGTCCTTGTAATAAATCGCGCCGGACACCGTATCGTCCACGTCGCGGACATACACGATATCTACGTCGCCCAGGCGCTCCGCCGCATCGGCAAACGGAAACGGCGCCAGCACCTGCGGGTTGTGCGTCCGCAAAAATTCTTCGGCCTTCGCCTTTACTCCCTCGTAGTCCATACCTTTACTATACTACTTTTTGTCCGGGGTAAATGTAAGGCTGAGCGAGTTGATACAAAAGCGCTTGTCGGTCGGCGTATCAAACCCTTCGCCCTCAAAAATATGCCCCAGGTGCCCGCCGCAGTTGGCGCACGTCACTTCCGTGCGGCTCATGCCAAGGCTGTCGTCGGCGTGGAACTCCACGGCGCCAGGCTTGGCATCGTAAAAGCTCGGCCAGCCACACTGGGCGTCGAACTTGGTTTTACTGTCGAACAGCACCTGCCCGCAGGCCGCGCAGGCGTACACGCCGTCGGCATACAGCCCGTCGTACTCGCCGCTAAACGGCGCTTCGGTATGCTTTTCGCGCAGCACCGCGAACTGCTCGGGCGTCAAGATCTCTTTCCACTCTTTGTCGGTTTTTGTCATCACCCTACCCCTTCTTTTTATCGAGCCTGTCTAGCCGCAGTGCGTGAACCACCAAGTATATAGTAAGCGCGATCACTAAAAAGTTCACGACATCGTTTAAAAATGTTCCGTAGTACAGCACCGCCTCTTTGCCGGCGTCGGTCTTACCAAGGTTGAGCGTCAGGCCTTTCAGCCCGTTCGACGAGCCCAGGAACAGCCCGAGCGGCGGCATAATAATGTTGTCGACCAGTGACTTCACAACTACGGTCACCGCACCACCCAGCACCAGTCCTACAGCCAGGCCAATCACGCCCTGCGTGCGGATAAAATCACCAAATCCAGCTGCAAAGTGCACGCTCTTGCCCTTCAGCGCACTTGCCTTCGCACGGGCGGCAGCCGTCCTCTTTTTCGCTTGTTCGGTCATAACACCTCCTTTCCTCTAGTATACGTCAGCGCTGCAGCTTCAAAAAATGCGTCGCCAGCCGCCGGAGCCCCAGCGTATCGCGGTAGCTGGCAAGCCGCCACGCCACGGCAACGATCACCGCGCCGGATACGTCGTACAAAAGATCGAGCATCGTATCAGTAAGATCGGCACCCTGCGAGAATGTGCCGAACAGCTGGTCGCTCGCAAACTCGGCCAGCTCCCATAGCACCGCCACGAACGCGGCGCTCGCGAGTATCATGTAGCTTTGTAGCCACGATGGCAGTTTCATGCCGCGGTCTTTTAGTATCGTCAGCCACATTACCACGCCAACGCTTATCAGCACGCCGCTAATAAAATGCATCCAATCATCCCACGGCCAAATCTGTCCGTACAGCCCAAACACTTCGCCGGCAAACATCGAGGCAAAAATAAACGCCACGTACACGGTCTGGATAACCATGGGAATCCGCACGCGCAGCCGCCGCTCCAGTACGAGTGGCAAAAAGCTGATACAAAACGTAAAGACCGACGTCAAAAGATGCAACTGGTCACCCCGCATGAACGTCCCTACCGCGCCGCCCAGCATCACGAGCTCGAACGGAACGGCAAGCACGTGGCGGCGGATCGTTCCGTAGTCTTTCATGTTACATTCGCTCCGGCGCTTCGATACCTAAGATCGCCAGGCCGCTCTTTAGCGTCTTGGCATATTGCCGCACTAGCGCCACACGTTCGGCCTCGCGCTCGCTGCCAACGACTTGGTTTTTTTCGTAAAAACGGTTGAATTCCTGGGCTAGTTCGTACAGGTAGGTACAAATATGATGCGGCAAAAGCTCGCGCTGCGCCGTCGTCACAACGGCGGTGTACTCACTCATTTTACGGACCAGCGGCCGTTCGCCGTCTTCAAGCTCAATATCGGTCAAAACTTTTGGTGCCGCGTTCGCCTTTTCCAGTATGCTCGAGGCACGGGCGTACGCGTACTGCAGGTACGAGCCGCTATTGCCGTGCAAGCTGACGGCTTCGTTGATGTCGAATACCACGTCCGAGCCAATGCGGACTTTCAAAAACTGGTAGCGTAGCGCCCCGGCCACGATAGCATCCGTCGCTTCGCCGCCGCGTTCTTTGATCGCCTCGCCAATACGGTCGAACAACCAGTTGATCTCAACGACGTCGCCGGTGCGCGAGCTCATCTTGCCGGTCGTCAGCTTGACCGTACCGGTCGAAATATTGACCGTGACGTCTTTTAGCTCCGGCAGACAGAGCTCGGCCGCCTTAATAACCCCGCGGAAATAATCGCGCTGCTCTTCGGCCGTGACGATGTAGCT
>DASTSD010000152.1:0-2916 GCA_035760845.1 Saccharimonadales bacterium (SeqCode)
GCCAGATAATTTTAGCAGCTCCGCCGTGCTTAGATTGCGTAGGCTGTCCCTGAACGTTTCATCGAGATTATGTCGCGCCAAAGCATGCAGTCGCAGCGATTCCGCCTCTTGCCACGTCATGTCATCCGGCTGAAAATACGACGCAGCCAAGATATCAAGCCGCGGCTCGCCCTTGGCCACGTACACCGTATAAACATGCATAGGGCCGTCTTCGGCGTACTGTTCGGAAAAGCTCAGCTCGAGGACGTTCGGATCACTGCTCAGTACTTCGTAGTTTTGCGCCTGCTCGTACGCCGGCCGCATGATATGGTCGAGCAGCGCGTCCTTGAACCGCTCGTTCGTCTCCCCTTTGTATGACACCTCGAAAGCCTCGATCGACATAGTAAAACAACTATGACACTCGTGTGCAAATTTTACAAGTAGATGCTTAGGCTACTACGTCTTCACCGAAATGTTTTTGCAGGCGCATGACAATACTGCCTTCGTGGCGGCCGAGCTTTTTGCTGAGGTCGCTCACCGAGACGCCGTTTTGGAAGTCCTGCTTCAACACGTCGTCGTCGGCCGTTTGCCACGGGCGATAGGCATTTGGGTAGGTCTCGCGCATTTTGGCGATTTTGTCCGACCACGAACTCCCCTCTTTCTTGGCCTTTTTAGGCGGCTCGTGCTTACGGTTCTTGGCTTTTTCGGCCAGGTGGGCGAACTTTTTGATATCGCTTGCCGCGCGCGTGTGCAGGGTTTCGTCGATCGCCTGGGCGTCTTGGCTTATAGCCAGCGCCATGCGATTTATGCCAGATAAATACAGGTTGTTCAAGTTTTTTACTCGGCTGAGCGCGACGTAGCCCATGCCTTCGACAAAGGCTTTCCGCAGGTCGATCCGCGCCGCGTCGAGCGTCATGCCCTGGCTTTTGTGCACGGTAATCGCCCACGCCAGGCGCAGCGGAATCTGCGATATGCTCGCGCGCTTTTTATCACCGTCGCGCAGCTCCCAGGTGTCGGGCGACATGCTCACGGTATTGCCGTTCCTAAACCGTACGATCGGATATTCCGTTGCCGGCTCAAAGTCGATCACTTCGCCAATGCTGCCGTTGGCATATTTGCGGTCGCCCGCGTTTTTTACCGCCATCACCAGCGCGCCTTTTTTGAGCCGAAGCGTCTCGGGTGCAAGCACCGAACGTTGTAAATTCTCTACGTAGTTGGCACTGCCGGTGGTTGCCTGCGTATAAAAAAGTTCGTCACCGGAAAGTTCGTCAAGTTTACGCTCGTTGAGTTTGTCGACGTCAATGTTTACCGTGTGAAGTTCGGTCAGTACCATCTCTTCGGGCGGTTCTTGGTCGACGCGCGCCAGCAGCTGCTCGGCATGGTGACGGCGAATATCGCCGCCGCGAAGCGCGTTCAAAATATCAAGCAGCGCTTCGTCGTCCTGACGGTGCTGCTCGGCCAAGTAGCAAATGGTTGGGTCGAGCTCGCGCCAAGCATTGCTATGCACCACGAACCCGCCGGCGCGACCATCACCGCGATTGATTGGCGGCAGCTGAAAAAAGTCACCACTCATGATTACCTGTATTCCACCAAACGGCTCGTCCTTGCGGCGCACCAAGCGGCAGGCCTCGTCCACCATGTCCAGGCGATAATCGTGCAGCATCGAGATCTCATCAATCACCAACACGTCGGTTTTTTCAATGATCTCGAACCGGCCCTTTGCGAGGTGTTCGGCAAACCCTTGGGGCAGATAGTCGAGCACGCCAATACCCGCCCAGCTATGAATGGTCGTACCGCCAAGGTGCGTCGCGGCAAGGCCGGTCGTCGCCGTAACAGACACGTGCTTGCCCTCGGCCTTGGCAAGTTTAATAAACTGGTTCAGCACATAGGTCTTACCCGCGCCCGCCGGGCCGGTAAGCAGTACGCTCTCCCCCGAAAGCATGATTTCTAGTGCCAACTCCTGTTTCATCTCTTTTTAGTATAGGGCATTGGCGTGCGTACACGTGATGCTATAATGACATCATGATAAAAAGCAAAAGCGGTTTTACGATTGTCGAACTTTTGGTCGTCATCGTCGTCATAGGTATCCTCGCCTCGATCGTCGTCGTTAGCTACAACGGCGTCCAAAAGAAAACCCGCAACGCCGACCGTTACACGCAGGTGAAAGCCTGGGAAAAGCTCTTCCAGCTCTATAAAGCCAAGTACGGTACTTTTCCTTCCGCGACGAGCGGCACCACGTACTGCCTAGGTAGCAACTTCCCCAACGGCAAATGCCGCGAGTACCAAACTTCTGGCAGCAATGCCTACCTTGAATCGAACAACGCCGCGCTCATGACGGAAATCAAAAAAATCGGCTCACTCCCCACCAACAACCCTATGCCCGTCAATAACTGGCTAGTTGGACCCTACGTCACGATGTGGACGACCAATCTCCAAATAACCCAGGACTTCGAGGGAGGCCCGGGCGATTGCCCACCTGGCATGGACTATTACTGGGACGATGGCAACGGCGCACTGATCTGCGGCATCATGGTTAACTAGCACACAGTCAGCGTGCTACAATAAACGCCATGCGCGTTGCTATCCAGGGAACAGCCGGATCATTCCATCACCAGGCCGTAAAGGCATGGTTTGATGGGGAGCCTTTCACGCTCGTTCCAGCCGAGACATTTACCAAGGCGTTTTCTTACGTCGAAAGCGGCGAGGCCGACATAGCAATCCTTGCGGTCGAAAACTCCATCCACGGCTCGCTGACCGAAACGCTTGATCTCATCGAACAGCACCGCTACCCTATTGTCGGCGAACTCTACCTGCGGATTCATCAGCAGCTGATTGGTCTTGAAGGTGCGCCGCTTGATGGCATCCGCTACGTTTACTCGCAGCCGGTCGCGCTTGCGCAGTGCAACGCGTACCTTGCCGCTACCCTGCCGCATGCCA
>DASTSD010000153.1:0-2303 GCA_035760845.1 Saccharimonadales bacterium (SeqCode)
AGCCGACAAGCTGAACGCCAGTGACATTCACATCGAAAACGAGCGCACCTATATTCGTGTTCGTATGCGTGTCGATGGTGCGCTGCACCCCGTGGCCGATCTTAACAAAGACCGCTACCGCATCATCATGGGCGAGCTGGCATCGCGTGCGAACGTGTCTTCGGCGGCAAACGAGGCCCAGTCAGGGCACATGCAAAAAGAAATCACCCGTGACGGCGCGACGCACCTGCTGAATATTCGTGTTGAGACCGTGCCGACGCTGTACGGCCAAGATGCAGTGCTGCGTCTGTTCAACTTTGACGAGAGTCTGCTGAACCTCGACCTTTTGGGGATTCCCGACAAGCAGCGCCAGCAAATCGATGATGTTATTAGCCACCCGCGCGGCATGGTGCTGATGGTCGGTCCGACCGGCTCCGGTAAGTCAACAACCCTTTATAGCATGCTCAATGCTCTTAATACGCCTGACCGCAAGCTGATCACGCTTGAGGACCCGATTGAGTACGGCCTCAGCGGTATTTCACAGATTCCTATCAATACCACGGGCGGCCAGCATTTTGGCGATGGCCTCCGCAGCGTGCTGCGTCTTGACCCGGATGTCGTGATGGTGGGTGAGATTCGTGACCAAGACACCGCCAAGACGGCAATCCAGGCGTCGATTACCGGTCACTTGGTGCTTTCAAGCTTTCACGCCAACTCGACTAGCGCGGCATTCAGCCGCATGATCGACCTTATCGGCGTTAACCCGATCTTCAGTTCGGCGATCCGTTTGCTGATTGCGCAGCGGCTCGTTCGGCGACTGCACGACGAAACCAAAGAAGAATACGAGCCCGACGAAGCCACACGCGACTACGTAAAGAACGTACTGAAAGATCTGCCCGAAGGTATCGAAAAGCCCAACCTCGATAATTTCAAGCTATGGCGTCCAGTGCCGAGCGACGACGTGCCGTTTGGCTATAAAGGCCGCGTCGTGATTATGGAACAGATGGTCGTAAACGAGAATATTCAAAAGTTCCTCCGCGGCGACGTCAAAGAAGTCCATACCGAAATCATTGAAGAAGAAGCCCGAAAGGGCGGAATGCTAACGCTCCTGCAGGTTGGCGTACTGGCTGCTCTAAGGGGTGAAACCACGCTAGAAGAGATCAACCGCGTGATATAGCCAAAAATGTAGTATCGTAAAAGTAAGATGAAAAAAATACTATACATCGGCGGCGTGGGAAGTGATTCGCACACCGTTGATGGCATAGCACGCCTGCTCGAAGCACGGATGAACGCGAATGTCATTGCGATGAGTTTTAGCAAGGCGTACCGCAACAAGGCCAAAATTGCCCGCCTTGCTCCTGAATGTACGGTAGTGACTCATGCGGCGGGGATGATTCTACTTAAAGACACCGCTCCAAAAGAGGTGATAGCCGTCGCTCCGCCAATGCCGACGCCGCCATCGCTGATACTGCTGCGTTCGCTTCCTAAAACACTGGCCCTGCTGACGAGTGGCCGCGAGTCTATCGGCAGGCCGCGAAAAGTGGCCAGTTACCACATGCATTCGTTTAAGGAGCATGTTTTCAGGCCGACGTTCAACAGTATGCTCCTGCGGTCGATCAGTATGTTCGACGCCGCCCGGTGCGCGGTAGAGTTGCAGCGATGCGGTGCTAAAGTGACGCTGGGATTCATGGAAAACGACCGGCTGTTCCCGGATTCACATTTACATCCGCACATCGAGGTGGCGAAAAAACAGGGCGTAAAAGTATCGGACGTCGTATTAGGGCATCACGATGAGTTCGTGCTGTACCCGCTTGAAGTGCTCGCCCAAATGGGCTACTAGCTACTTAATGACACTGGCGATGGCCGGCACGAGGCGTTTGTCGAATACCGGCGGGATGACGTGCTCGGCATCGGGCGTTTCGACAAGGCTGGCAATGACTTCGGCGGCGGCAATTTTGTGCTGGTCGGTGATTTTTGTCACCTTATTATCGAGAGCGCCGCGGAAGATGCCCGGAAAAGCCGTGGCATTATTGACTTGGTTTGGAAAATCGCTGCGACCCGTCGCCATGACCGCGACGCCGGCTGCTTTAGCGACGTCCGGCATGATTTCGGGCGTAGGGTTGGCAAGCGCGAATACGATAGGATCGGCGGCCATTTTAGCAATGAGTTCGGGGGTGAGGAGTCCCGGTTGGCTGACGCCGATAAAAATGTCAGCGTCTGTCAACGCGTCTTCGAGCGATCCGCTGGCGCTGGTATCGATGTAGTCGAGTAGGAGCTTCTTGGCGTCGTTCAGGTCGGTCCGAGCCTCGCCAATAATGCCTTTG